>CBFHAF010000540.1:0-3960 GCA_965653435.1 uncultured Chitinophaga sp. | reverse complement strand
GTTTAATCTCAATATTTTTACAAAATCTTAAGCAGGTACCGTTCCACCGAACGATCCGCAAATAAACGTTATTTCCCTGAGAAGGGATCGTCACATTAAACCTTAACAGAATATTTATGAGCCTTGAGCAATTGCAGCTGGACCCTTATCTTTTGGCGCAAATGTACGACCAGCCTATCATCCCGGAGGCGCGCAAGGCGGCTCCCGCAGCGGAGAAAGCGTTGCCCAAAGTGAAATATTTAGGCGAAAATCAAAAAAACATACTGCTGCTGATACAAAATGAAAGCGAAGCATATTTAAATGAAGAATTATTCAATCTCCTCACCAATATTTTGAATGCCTGCAAACTCGGAATGCAGGATGTTGCATTGGTGAACGCGGCAACTTATCCTGGTGTAACGCTCGCCGGTTATAAAAATGCCATCCCCGTCCGCCAATGCATCATTTTCGCGGTACCTCCCGCCAGCATTGGGCTTCCGCCGATGCAAACCTTCCAGCTGGAAACACATGAACAGATCCCCTGCCTTTATTCTGAGGGCCTGCAACTGATTGCAACAGACAAGAACCTGAAAGGCAGGCTCTGGATGGGGCTCAAACAATTATTCGGCATTTAATTTTCAAACGCCTTTATCTTCGCTACCGCAAAATCAGACCATGACATTCGTATTCGCCACCAACAACAACAATAAGATAAAAGAGATCCGCTCCTTGCTGGGCGGCACTTTTTCCATTATCACCCTGGAGGAAGCCGGTATTGATATAGACATCCCCGAGCCGCACGATACGCTGGAAGAAAATGCGCGGGAAAAATCCACCGTCATTTACAACATGACCGGCAAAAATTCCTTTTCGGAAGACACCGGCCTCGAAATCGACGCGCTCAACGGCGAGCCGGGCGTTCTCTCCGCCCGTTACGCCGGCGAGCAAAAGAACGCATCGGACAATATCGATAAAGTGCTGCGCCTGATGGAAGGGAAAGAGGCCCGCAGCGCCCGTTTCCGGACGGTCATTTCACTGATCGCCGGCGGGCAGGAGCACCAGTTCGAAGGCGTGGCCGAAGGCCTGATACTGCAGGAACGCAGGGGCGGCGAAGGTTTCGGGTACGACCCGATCTTCCAGCCGCTGGGGGCAGAGAAGAGCTTTGCCGAAATGGAGCTTTCCGAAAAGAACCAATACAGTCACCGGGCGAAAGCATTCAAAAAGCTGATCGCCTTTTTACAGCAGCAGCATGGCCAGAGTTAAGATCGATATGCCGGCGGCATTCCGCTTCAGCACCGCTATCCCGGTGAGGATCACGGATGTGAATTACGGCGGGCACCTGGGCAACGACGCCATCGTGTCCGTTCTGCACGAATCCAGGATGCAGTTCCTGCAATCCCTTGGCTGCACGGAGCTGGAATTTTTCGGCGCCGCGCTCATCATGGGCGACCTGGCGATCGTTTACAAAGGCGAAGGTTTTTACGGTGATACGCTCACCGTAGAAGTAACGGCAGAGGAACTCAGCAGCGTGGGCTTCGACCTGCTCTACCGCCTCAGCACCACGCGCGACGGCAAGCCCGTAGCCATCGCCGAAGCCAAAACCGGCATGATATGTTTCGATTATAAGGCCCGCAAGGTTGTGCGGCTGCCTGAAGCTTTTAAACAACAACTCAGTAATACAACAGCATGAACGATATCACACAGATCATTACCCACCGCCGCACGGTAAAACCGACCAGCATGAACGGCAAAAAGGTGGACGACGCAACGGTACAGGAATTATTGCAGCTGGCAGACTGGGCGCCCACACACGGCCTCACCGAGCCCTGGTATTTCGTAGTGTTCAGCGGGGAAAAAGTACAGGAGTTCTGTACAGACCATGCGGAGCTGTACAAAACCTTCACGCCGCAGGCGCAGTACATTCCCGGGAATTACGACAAGCTGAAAACGCAGGGCGACCTTGCCAGCCATGTGATCGCCATTTGCATGAAACGCGGCAGCAACCCGAAAATACCGGAGATCGAAGAGATCGCGGCCGTGGCCTGCGCCGTGGAGAACATCTGGCTGGCGGCTACCGCCAGGCAGCTGGCAGCTTACTGGGGCTCCGGCGGAATGACCTATCACCCGGCCATGCAGGATTACCTTGGCCTCCGCGACGAAGACAAAGTGCTGGGCTTCCTGTATCTCGGTTATACGGACGAGGCTCCACGCACCGGCCGGCGCGTGAAGCCTCTTGAAGAAAAAGTGAAGTGGATGTAATATTTTATTGCAACTGGTACGTTCTGGCCAGCTCATGGAAAGAACGTACCTGTTGTTCTTCCCACTGTTTGTCTTTCCCGGTTTCTTCCGCCATGATGGCCGCCACTTCCGGCGCCACACGAAGGGCTTCTTCAGCGTCCAGGAACAGCGCGCGGGTCCTTCTTGCCAGCACATCTTCCACCGTATGCGCCATTTCTGTGCGCACCGCCCACAACACCTGCGCCTTCACGATGCCAAGCGGGCCGCTCAGCACTTCTTTTGCGCCGGGCAGGCTTTTTATTGCAGCCGCATCGGAACCGTAAAAATATAAAGGATCGTTTTCGTCAAGCTTCACTTCCGAGCCATGCACGGGCAGGTTGCGGGTAACGGATTGGGTAGGCTGCCATTGTTTTACTTTCTCCAGCCTGTCCACCACATCTTCGCCCATTTTGCGGTAGGTGGTCCATTTGCCGCCCAGGATGGTGACCAGCCCGGTGGCCGATACCATTATTTTGTGGTTGCGGGATATCTCTTTCGTTTTTTCGCTTTTTTCCGGCTTGGCGAGCGGGCGCAGGCCGGCCCAAACGCTTTTCACGTCGGCGCGGGTGGGTGTTTTTTCGAGGTACTGGCCGGCGGTTTCGAGGATGAACCGGATCTCTTTTTCCATGGCCACGGGGTCGAGGCTGATCTCGTTCACCGGGTTGTCTGTAGTGCCCACCACGATCCTGTTATGCCAGGGAACGGCGAACAATACGCGGCCGTCGCTGGTTTTGGGGATCATCAGGGCGTTCTCACCCGGCAGGAAGCTGCGGTCCAGCACCAGGTGCACGCCCTGGCTGGCCACTATCTTGCGTTTGATGGTAGGGTCGTCCATTTCCAGGATATCGTCCACGAACACGCCGGTGGCGTTAATGATGCCTTTGGTATGTATCACGTAGCTGCGGCCGGATTCCACGTCTTCAACGGTTACCAGGCCCAGCTGGCCGTTGCCGTTTTTCTTCAGCCCGGTCACTTTCATATAATTAAGGGCGATGCCGCCTTTGTCGTAAATGGTCTGCATGAGGTTCACCGCCAGGCGGGCATCGTCGAACTGCCCGTCGTGGTAAAGGATACCGGCGGAAAGGTGGTCCTCCTTGAGGCCGGGGAGCTTTTCGATGGTCTTTTTGCGGGAGAGGTGAACGGAACTGCCGAGGCTGAGGCGCCCGGCCATCCAGTCGTACACTTTCAGGCCCACGGTATAAAAAATGCCTTCCCACCAGCTGTAGGCGGGTATTACAAAGGAGAGGTTCCGGGCGAGGTGCCTGGCGTTCTTCAGCAGCAGGCCGCGTTCTATGCTGGCTTCCCTTACAAGGGCCACATCGCCCTGCGCCAGGTAACGGACGCCGCCGTGCAAAAGCTTGGTAGCTTTGCTGGACGTGGATTTCGCGAAATCAGATTGTTCGAGCAGCAGTGTTTTATATCCCCGGGTAGTAGCTTCCAACGCCGCGCCCAAACCGGTGGCGCCCCCTCCTATTACGACTACATCCCACTCCTCGTTATTCCCGATCTTTTTCAGTTGTTCTGTACGGTTCATTTTTCTCTATATGTTCAAGGCATTATTATACAATATACATCGCATTCCGATACTTGCAAATTTAATCGATTTGCGGCAGGTTTCGGGAAGAAATTTATGTTACAGCTCATATCTCCTGGTTATTAAAGGCTCCTGGTAATAACATTCAACGCGGATATTTGGTTGGAAGT
>CBFHAF010000539.1:0-3965 GCA_965653435.1 uncultured Chitinophaga sp. | reverse complement strand
GTCTACCAGCACGGCTGTTTGTATCTTTTTGGGGAGGAATTGCAGGAAAGGTTTGAGGGCGTAAAGCATGGTGCGGCCGGAGTTGGCCACATCGTCTATCAGGACGATCACTTTGCCGGTGAAATCCAGCTGGCGGGAAAGTTCCACTTCGGCCGGTTTTTGTTTGTCCAGCTTTATTTCCATGACCTCCACTTTAAAGGGCGCTATGCGTTGCAGGTGTGCGGCGATCTTCTGGGTGAGGATGGACCCGCGGTCCCAGATGCCCGCCAGTATGATGGATGGCTCGTCGTAATTATGTTCGTATATTTCATACGCAATCCGTTCGATCTTCTTTTCAATCGCCTCCTGCGTCAGGATAACGTTCTTATTTTCCATATCGCAATTTTGTACAGCCGTAAAAATACATAAATTGCAACTAACAACCGGTCAAATCAAGGATATGCAAATTGTTTCTCAACTACTTTTCCTGGTAGCGCTTGCAGCTGCCATATACTATTTCTCCCGCAGGATAATGGGTATACGGCGGAACATATTGCTGGGAAGGGATATCGCCCTGAACGACCAGCCCGCACTGCGCTGGAAGAACCTGCTGCTGCTTGCTTTCGGCCAGAAAAAGATGTTCCGCAACCCGCTGGTGGCGGTGCTGCACTTCTTCGTGTATGCCGGGTTCATTATCATCAACCTGGAGATCCTGGAGATCATCATAGACGGCCTGGCGGGCACCCATCGTATATTCGCGCCCGTGCTGGGGCCGCTGTACGGCGTGCTGATCGGTTGTTTCGAGATACTGGCGGTGCTGGTGGCCGCTTCCTGCGCCATCTTCCTCGTACGCCGCAACATCCTCAAACTCAGGCGTTTTATCAGCAGGGACCTGGACGGCTGGCCCCGTTCCGACGCCAATTACATCCTTATCACCGAAATAGTGCTCATGCTGCTGTTCCTCACCATGAACACGGCTGACGGCATCCTGCAAAGCCGCGGCGTACCGCATTACCCGGTTACCGGCCAGTTCTGGATCACGCAGCATTTTGCCGGCTTGTTCAACGGTTTGTCTGCCTCCGCGCTTGTTGCCGTTGAAAGAACCGCATGGTGGCTGCATATCCTGGGCGTGCTGGCGTTCCTGAACTACCTGCCCTGGTCCAAGCACCTGCACATCATCCTTGCTTTCCCGAACGCATATTATAGCCGTTTGAAGCCCAAAGGCAAAATGGACAATATGCCCGAAATACAACAGGAAGTGCTGTACGCCATGCAGCCCGAACTGGCCGCCAACGCCCCAGCCAGCGACACGCCGCCCAAGTTCGGCGCCAAGGACGTGCACGACCTCACCTGGAAGAACCTGCTGGATGCCTTTGCCTGCACGGAATGCGGCCGCTGCTCCGCGACCTGCCCCGCCACGCAGACCGGCAAGGCCCTCTCTCCCCGCCTCATTATGATGAAAACCCGCGACCGCGCGGAAGAAGCAGGCAGGTTAAACGGGGAAACAGACAACAAAGCGCTTTTGCGCGATCACATCACCGAAGAAGAGCTGCGCGCCTGCACCAGCTGCAACGCCTGCGTGGAAGAATGCCCCGTGAGCATCAACCCGCTGGATATCATCCTGCAAATGAGGCGGCACCTGATCATGGAAGAAAGCAGCGCCCCGCAGGAATGGAACATGATGTTCTCCAACATAGAAAATAATATGGCGCCCTGGAAATTCAGCCCGGACGACCGTGATGCCTGGATCAACAGTTAAAACAAGAACGTATGCAAGTGAAAACAATGGCCGAATATTTTGCCAATGGGGAAACGCCCGAAGTGCTCTTCTGGGTGGGATGCGCAGGCAGCTTTGACCAGCGCGCGCAGAAGATCACCCGGGCATTCGCGGAGATACTGACGAAAACCGGGATACAGTTTGCCGTGCTGGGCAAGGAAGAAGCCTGCACCGGCGACCCCGCCCGCAGGGCTGGCAACGAGTTCCTGTTCCAGATGATGGCGTACAACAACATCCAGGTATTGAATAATTACGGCGTGAAGAAGATCGTAACGGCCTGCCCGCACTGCTTCAACACCATCAAAAACGAATACCCTGAGCTGGGCGGAAGTTATGAAGTGATCCATCACACCACCTTCCTGCAACAGCTGATAGACGAAGGCCGCATCAAAATAAAAGAAGGCGGATCTTTCAAAGGCAAAAAGATCACCTACCACGACAGCTGCTACCTTGGCCGCGCCAATAATATCTACGAAGCCCCGCGCGCCGTGCTGGAAACACTGGATGCGGACCTGGTGGAAATGAAACGCTGCAAAAGCAAAGGCCTCTGCTGCGGCGCAGGCGGCGCGCAGATGTTCAAGGAAGAAGAAAAAGGCACTACCCGCGTGAACTTCGAAAGAGGCCGCGAAGCCGTGGCCACCGGCGCTTCCGTGATTGCCGCCAACTGCCCCTTCTGTATGACCATGCTCACTGACGGCGTGAAAGAAGCCGGGAAAGAGGATACCGTGAAAGTGCTGGATATTGCGGAGATCATTGCGGGGGAGATGAAGTGAGGATTCTTCTATTTATAAGTGACCTTTGCCTTTTTAAATAAACTATTTGCCCGCAACATCCGGTAAATTTATATCGCGACGGAGCCGCCATTCGTCATTGATGACAGGTAGCTTTGGCCTGGGCGGCTGCTCCCGGGAAATTTGTTGTTCTATAAAGGCCAATTGAATGGAAAATAATGTTTCTTCAGATATTTTAGAGAAGTGGCTTAAAGCATGGTCCCTGTCAAGGGAATTACCGTTACCGGTTAAGTTTAAATCCGGTTACAGGGTTGATGTTGGTTATGAGAAACAAAAGGTCCGGTATGTATTTGCAGAACTTAATGATGACTTTATCAGACTTTCAGAAACTATAAATGAAACCTGGGCATTCCTGAAAGTTTGTGCTTCCCCGGAGGAAGTCAAAAATAAACTATCCCGGAAATGGGTAATTCAGCCCCAGGGGTACATGATGTGCTGCATCTCTCCGATGAATATTCCGACAATCAACCTGCCCGATGGGTATGAAATAAAATTTGACAGCTATAATTCAACAACAGCCGTTAAAATAACCAAAGATGGGGCGCTGGCTTCTATCGGCCGCCTCGTTATTGTAGATGATCTGGCTGTTTACGACAGGATTTCAACAGAAGAAGATCATAAGAGGAAAGGTCTTGCCTCCTTTTTGATGAAGGAACTTGAACGAATTGCCATATCGAAAAATGTCCACAAAAATTTCTTAGTGGCAACAGAACAAGGAAAATTGTTGTACCAATCTTTGGGGTGGGAAGTTTGCAGTCTTTATACGTCAGTCGTTATGATAGGGTAAAAAATAGCACCGCCTTCTTCCTGCCAGCAACTACAGAACAGGCAAAAAGCATGAAGCGGATGAGGCGCGGGAGCAGTCACCCCTTCCTCCCAAACGGCAATATCCTCCCGATTGTCCCTTTGATCAACGTTTTCGCGATCCCTGTCGTGAGCTGTATCGCACCGCTCACCGCCATGTTCACCAGCTGCTCGCCGGATTGTTTATCTAATCGGAAAGACGGCGGCGGGTTGTTCTCATCCACCATGCGCACACCGCTCATGCCGGCGCGGTAAGCGGCCGTGCCGGGGTAATACATGGCGATGTCGTCGCTGATGTATTTTTCCAGCTTGTCAAAATCATGGCGTTCGAGCTCATCCACCGGGCAGCAGTCCTGACGGTCTTTCGGCCGCATGATAAGCGGGTACGGATCGCAGGCCTGTATCATGAAGAGCACGGTGCGGTCTATATACAGCTCGCTTTCTCCGTTTTCCTGGTATACCGCGATAAAGCAGGTGATGCGCGGCTTTTCCGCCGTCACTCTTACGGACATATGCACCCATTCATCCACAGCCGCGGCTTCCACCCATTTAATATCTTCTGAAATGGGGTCGGTGCCGCCCGTGGGATCGATGCCGATCCTGGCTACTCCCCT
>CBFHAF010000538.1:0-3983 GCA_965653435.1 uncultured Chitinophaga sp. | reverse complement strand
ATCCTGGACGAGCCCACCGCCGGGCTGGACCCCGTGGCCAACGAATTACTGAAAGAAAAGATCGCAGCGGAATGCGCGCGGGGAAAGCTCGTGCTGATCACCTCCCATGTGCTCAGCGACCTCGACGGGCTTACCAGCCACATTATCTACCTCCAGGACGGCAGGCTCATGTTCCACGAAACAGTGGAATACCTGCAGGACCGGACCGGCGAAGAAAAACTGAACAAGATCATCGCAAATATCTTAGCAAATGCTGACCGTAAGCAAATATGTATTCCTTGACCTGCTGAAAAACAGGTCCATCCTGGTGTATACGATAGTATTGGCAGTGTTGTCATTCACCCTGCTGAGCTTCGGCGGGAACAGCGCAAAAGGGCTGTTGAGCCTGCTGAACATCACGCTGCTCTTCGTCCCCGTCATCACCACCCTTTTCGCCACCATCTATTTCTTTAATTCGCTTGAGTTCATCGAGCTGTTATTGTCGCAACCGGTGAAAAGATCCCGCATTTTGCTGTCTGAGTATACCGGCATGGCGTTTTCCATGTCCGCAGCATTTATTGCGGGCGTCGGCATTCCCCTGCTGATCATGGTGCCGGTTGCCGCATCCTGGATGTTGATGCTCACCGGCGTGCTGCTAACCTTCATTTTTACGGCTGTCGGGTTGCTGATCTTTGTATTGTCGAAGGACAAGACGCGCGGCATCGGGGCGGCCATCATCGCTGCGCTGTTCTTCACCCTCCTGTTCGACGGGCTGGTGATGACATTCATTTTCGCTTTCAGCGACTACCCGATAGACCGGGCGCTGGTGGGCCTGATGAGCCTGAACCCCGTGGACCTTGCGAGGATACTGATGCTGCTGCAGCTTGATGTAGCCGTACTGATGGGATATTCGGGCGCGTTATTCAAGGAATTCCTGGGCACTTCCACGGGCAGCATCTATTCGGTGGCCTGTATGGTTTGCTGGGCGGCCGTTCCCCTGCTCCTGGCGGTACGGGTATTCAGGAAAAAGGATCTCTGAGCCGGAGCATGTATCATTTCTTTTTGATCAGCCTGTTATTGATCACCAGCTTTCCTTTGCTGGTCTCTTCCGCCAGGTGCTGGATGGTTGTTTTATCGAACATCTGCCTCAGCTGGACCTTGATGGAGCGGTATTGTTCATGCATCGGGCAGGGCCTGCTTTCAGAACATTCCTTGAGGCCGAGCACACATTTGTTGATGATCCCTTCCTCACCCATGGCCTCCAGTACCGCGCGCACCGGCAATTTCCGGGCGGCGTCCGTAAGATAGAAGCCGCCGTTAGGGCCGCGTACAGAACTCACCACCCGGTTATTCTTCGTCAGCAGCTGCATGATCTTAGCCGTGAAATACTGCGGAGAGTCAATAGCATTGGCAATTTCGTCGATACCAAGCTTATTGTCCGCCGAGCCTTTCAATGCAATATAGATAGTAGCCCTGAGCGCATATTCCGCAGATTTTGAAAGCATATAAACAACCGATTTGACTGCAAAATAACTATAAAACCCATTCCGCATATGAATCCGCCGTTTCGAACAACTTCAGCCTCACCAGCAGGATACCTTCCGGGAGCTGTTCCCGGATCGCACCACGGATATAAAGCAGGAGATTCTCCGCGGAAGGCTCTGCTTCCATACACAACAGGTTTTCCTGCTGCAATACACCGGGATTGGCCGCAGCAAAACGCTGCGAGATCACCAGCTGATGATCCAGCCGGGCAATCACCGCATCCTGCACCAGCTTCTTCAGATCCCTGAAGTCTACCAGGATGCCCAGCCCATCGAGGAACCCGGCCCGTTCCCCCGCCCCGCCGACCGTTACGTGCAAAACATAAGAATGACCGTGAATATGCCGGCAGGCGCCATCATACCCATGGAGGGCGTGCGCCGTTTCGAAGCGGAATATTTTTGTGACCTGGAGCATCTTTTTCCTTTTTCAATTCAACACAAAATTAAAAACAATTAAAGATATTACTATCTTTTTATCGTAATTTTACCGCGTTATTTTTTTTACACCTGCATACGCTGAATAAAAACTACATCGCTATTTATGCCGCATACATTTCATATCCCGGTCATGGGGCTGGCTTACACGATAGACAGCCCGGTCAAGGTCGCCCGCTTCGGTATTTCTTCCGTTATTTCCATCATCGAGGACCGGCTGATCGAAATGATGCGTGGCCACTACTATTCACAGCTCAACGAACCTTATCCCGCCATTTCCTCCAAAGAGGACGACTACCGCGCCCGCCGCATTACCGACTACCTGAACCTCGTGAACCGCATTGTGCAGGGACAGGTGGAAAAGCTCCGGCAGGCGGCCTTTGAAGCTGGGTCCGAGATCGTGAAGTACTTCGAGATGCTGCCGGACGACAGCAAATTAAAACAGCTCTACCTGCAAATGAGGGGCACCGGCGACCCGGCAACGCGTTCCGCCCTGGAAGCCAGTCTCCGCAAGCAGATCAGGCCCGGCAACATCGACGTGAACATCATGACCAAAACCGACAAGAACAATTACCACCGCGACGGAACGCAGATCGAAGACGGCTCCGACGCGGTGGCAGCCCTGAGAGGTTTTGCCAACAGCGACCTGGACGGCTCGTCCGTGGTATTTTCCGCGGGCATGAACCCGCGCCTGTACAACTACCTTGAAAAGTGCCGCCAGTTTGATGCGGACGGAGACGGGAATTTCAGGAAGAAGATCGTGATCAAGGTGAGCGACTACCGTTCAGCGCTGATACAAGGGAAATATCTCGCCAAAAAGGGCGTCTGGGTCAGTGAATTCAGGATCGAATCCGGGTTGAACTGCGGCGGGCATGCCTTTGCCACGGACGGTTTCCTGATGGGGCCGATCCTAGAGGAATTCCGCAATATGAAACAGGAGCTTGAAGGGACGCTCTTTTCAATCTACCGCGAAGCGCTCGCCCAAAAGGGCGCCAATGTTCCGAAAAGCCCTCCCCTGCTGGCCATTACAGCCCAGGGCGGCATCGGCAGCGCCGCGGAGCACCGCATGCTGCATGAATATTTCGGCATGAGAAGCGCCGGCTGGGGAACGCCTTTCCTGCTGGTACCGGAAGCCACCACCGTAGATAACGACACCCTGCAACACCTCAGCAAGGCAACAACGGCAGACGTGGTGCTGAGCCATCATTCCCCCATGGGCGTACGGTTCCATTACCTAAAAGGCCTCAGCGGCGAAACGGAGCGGCTGCAACGCATCCGCGACGGGAAACCGGGAAGCCCCTGCACGGAAAAGCATCTTTCTTTCAACACGGAATTCACGGAAAAACCTATCTGTACTGCGTCCGTACAATACCAGCGGCTGAAGATCGCCCAGCTGAAAAAAGATAACCTGCCGGAACAGGAATACCAGGCGCAGCTGTCGCTGGTGCTGGATAAAGAGTGCCTGTGCACCGGGCTCAGCAATCCCGCGGCCATCAGCTATAATACCACGCTCGTTAAAAACCAGCGGGCGGTAACTATCTGCCCCGGCCCGAACATCGCGTACTTTTCGAGGGTCGTTTCTTTACAGGAAATGACGGATCATATCTATGGCCGTACCAATATTGTGGAGGACCGGCAAAGGCCGCATATGTTCATCGCAGAGCTGCGGCTTTATATCGGCTACCTCGCCGAACTGCGGCAGGCGGCCGCTTCTCCCAAATCACTGAAACAACTGGAAGTTTTCCGCGAAAACCTCCTGAAAGGCATCGCCTATTACCGCGGCCTTCACCGGTCCGGCGTTATTCAGGACCTTCATTTTACCGCCATGCTCGACGAAGCGGAGGCTCAGCTGGAATAAGAACCCCGGGGGAAACAGTCCTGGTGACCCTTTTACCCTTATACATAAAAAATGCCTGCAATATTGCGGGCATTTTCTTCCTGACAGCAGTTTCCATTGTTGTTCCTTGAGGAAAGAGATCCCCTCCGGCGGTTCGAAGACCATCAACATCTTCACCATGGCCTACA
>CBFHAF010000537.1:0-3989 GCA_965653435.1 uncultured Chitinophaga sp. | reverse complement strand
CCATTGCGGCAGGATATTGATCCGCAGGGCCACGGGCTTGCTCCAGTCGCTTTTATATTTCCGCGCCCTGATCAGCAGGGTATAATCGCCTGGCTGCAGCTTGGGATAAGGTACGATGTTGCTCATGGTGGTCACCCAGCCGGAAGCGGTATCGTTGGAAAAATTGTATTGGTATTCCACCAGGTCGGGCAGGTCGTAGGCAATGGCCCCGAATTCCACCTCGAAGGAGCTGCCGCGCTGGTAAATATGCTGGAAATAGGCCCTGGGCAGGTAATTGCTGTCGCCATAACGGATGGCGTTGAGATAAACGGTCGGCGGCACGGTATCTACCGGGATATGATCGCGGGAGAAATAACACAGGCCGTTGGAAGTGGCGATGTACAGGGTATCTCCCGCATGGCTCAGGCCGCGTATGTCGTCGCTCATGAGCCCGTCGTTGGAAGTGAGGTTGCGCAGCAGCACTCGTTTGCGCGTGTCTATGATGGATACCCCGCGGTTGGTGGCCACGTAAAGGCGGCCGTTGCCGTCGTAATAGAGCTGCTGGCAGATGTCGCTCACCAGGTTGTCTGCCGTCCTGAAATGGCGGATCACCTGGTTGTTCTTCAGCACGAATATCCCCTGGTCGCTGGTACCGATCCAGAGGAAGCCGTCTATCCACTGCAGGTCTTTGATGCTCTGGCTCAGCCGCGGATCGTCCTGCACGGGAATGGGCTGGTGGTTCCCTTCGCTGTAATAAAGCCCGGTGCCGGTGCCCAGGTAATAGGAAGTATCGTTTATGCAGGCAATGGAGGATACCTGCGTTTCAAGATTGCTGAGGTCCATTGGGCGGGCATCCAGGCCATTCACCAATCTGTTCCTCGCCACTACCCTTACCTTGCCGGAAGGGGTCACGTCAAGATCCTTGATGCTGCGCATCCTGAGCGCTTCCCGCGGCCTGCGCATGCCGGGAGCATATTCGTAAATGGCATTGTCTGTACCGATCACGGTGCCGCCGTTGGGCATGGGCAGTATGCTGAGCACGCTGTTGCGGCCCCCGGTGGAATCCAGCGGGTAACGCTGGATGCGGCCTGCGGGGTCCATGATATTCAGCATGCCGGCATTCTCGCCGATGTAGAGCAGGCCGTTGCGGCGGTCTTTGAACACGCTGTAGATCGAATGCGAATACAGCCCGTTCGTATTATCCAGGTAGGAGAAATAGAAGTTCTTGAAAGGGATATGATACACCCCGTCCCCATAGGTGGTGATCCAGATATTGCCGTCGCGGTCGTTGAGGATGGAGGTGACGAAATGGTTGTCAAGCAGCTTGTTGAGTTTGCGTTCGCCCCTGAAGAAATCTTTGATGTAATAGAGCGAACGCGGCGTGCCTATCCAGAGATTATCCTTGTCTATGCTCATGCAGCTGATCTCTTCGGTAATGCCCCATTCAGGCCCTTTGAAAAAAGGGATGATGTCGCCGGGAGTGAAGGAATACAGCGTATTGTTCACGATCACCACGGGATTGAAGCGGATGCGCGCGCTGAACCTTTCGTCCTGCACGGGAAATGCGGAGGCGAGGAATATTTTCCGGGATTCGCTGGCGCTGTCCCTTATGCCCTGGAGGTGGAAATATTCCTGGAGGGGATGGAATATCGTGTCGCGGGTGAGCAGCCACATCAGGTCCATGGGTTTGGAACCGAGCTTGTAGGTGGTTTGCCGGCCGTTGTACTGGAGCACCCGGCCCGCGGTGTTGAGGAACCAGACGTTGAGGGCTTTATCCTCGAAGGCGTATTGCATGTAATGGCTCCGGCTGGCGTATGCCAGGCTGGAATCATTTTCCTCGTTGTGCACGATATGCCGGTAGTAGTAGGAAAGTCGGCCGTTGTTGGTGAAGAACCATATCCTGCCGCGCGAATCGGCGGCCAGCTTGATCACATCGTTGTCTGTAAGGCCGTCTTTTTTGGTGTAGTTGCGGAAGCGTTTGCCGTCGAACTTGCTGACGCCGGTGGGCGTGGCAAACCAGATGAAACCTTCGCGGTCCTGCACGGCGCTGTATACCGTAGCGTTGGCAAGCCCGTCCTTTACATTATAATTGCGTATCACCAGGCCCTGCGCAGTTGCGGAACGGGACAAAACCAGGCAAAAGAGCAAAAATGCTATGTAACGGATGGCTTGCATCAACAGCTGATGGCTTAAATATGCTTGATTAATACGCTCTTGCAAACAATACCCTTTCCCTGGAAGGTTTACCTGTCAGGATGCAGCTGCCTGCCTCCTGGGGATTATCCAGGGGAATGCAGCGGATCGTTGCCTTGGTGCGTTCTTTGATGGCTGCTTCCGTTTCTTCGGTGCCGTCCCAGTGGGCGGAAACGAACCCGCCTTTTTCGTCCAGCAGCTTCTCAAATTCTTCCCAGGTATTTGCCGGCGTGATGTGTTCTTCGCGGTAAGCTTTCGCTTTGTTGTACATCCCCTGCTGTATCTCTTCCAGCAGCGCTATAATATGCTGTGCGATGCCGTCGAGCGAAACGCTGGATTTGGTTTTGGTATCCCTGCGGGCTACTTCGGCCACGTTGTTCTCCAGGTCGCGGGCGCCGATGGCGAGGCGTACCGGCACGCCTATCAATTCATATTCCGCGAATTTCCAGCCGGGGCGGGAATTGTCGGAGTCGTCGTATTTCACGCGTATGCCTGCCGCTTTCAGTTCTTTAACGATGCCCTGCACTTTTTCGTCTATGAGGCCTTTCTGGTCGTTGCCTTTATAGATGGGCACGATCACTACCTGGAGGGGAGCGATGCGGGGGGGAAGGATAAGCCCGTCGTCGTCGCTGTGCGCCATTACGAGTGCGCCCACGAGGCGTGTGGATACTCCCCAGGAGGTGGCCCAAACGTATTCCAGCTTGTTTTCCCTGTTGGAGAACTGCACATCGAATGCTTTGGCGAAGTTCTGCCCCAGGAAGTGGGAGGTGCCGGCCTGGAGGGCTTTACCATCCTGCATGAGCGCTTCGATGCAGTAGGTGTCTACCGCGCCTGCAAAGCGTTCGGAGGGTGATTTTACACCTTTGATGACGGGCAGGGCCATGTAGTTTTCCACGAAGCCGGCGTACACATCCAGCATCTGCCGGGTTTCGGCGATGGCTTCTTCGGCGGTGGCGTGGGCGGTATGCCCTTCCTGCCAGAGGAATTCGGCGGTACGGAGGAAGAGGCGGGTGCGCATTTCCCAGCGCACGACGTTGGCCCATTGGTTTACCAGGATGGGCAGGTCGCGGTAGGACTGGATCCAGTCCTTGTAAGTATTCCAGATGATCGTTTCGGAGGTGGGGCGAACGATCAGTTCTTCTTCGAGCTTGGCTTCCGGGTCTACCACCACGCCGCCGCCGTTGGGATCGTTCTTGAGGCGGTAGTGGGTCACCACGGCGCATTCCTTGGCGAAACCTTCCACGTGGGCGGCTTCTTTGCTGAGGAAGCTTTTAGGGATAAAAAGGGGGAAATAAGCGTTCTGGTGGCCTGTTTCTTTGAATTTGGCGTCCAGCACGTCGCGCATATTTTCCCAGAGGGCAAAACCGTAGGGTTTGATCACCATGCAACCGCGCACGGCGGAATAGTCGGCCAAACCGCCTTTCAGAACAAGGTCATTGTACCATTGCGCATAATCCTGTGACCGGCTAGTAATCTCTTTACTCATATTAGACTTTTTCTTTTTCCGTTTTCCCCGGTGAAGTTGAATTTTCAAGTACCTGCAAAACAATCGTTTAGCGCGAGGTCTTTTCCGTTCATCCGTTACAGTTGCCATTCACCAGAAACCCTTTATTTATAGGGGTTCCGGCACAATTTATTGGCGTAATATTTGTTCTATAAATACACGGAAACGACACAAACCTACGTTGAAAACAGCAAACCCCGTCAACCGGGTGTGCGAAGATAATAAAACGCTTTGTGGTGTAACCCTTTAACGATAAATTTCGTTTAAATTGAGTAAATTTACATTGTTAATCAAATATCATCAGATGAAACCT
>CBFHAF010000536.1:0-3995 GCA_965653435.1 uncultured Chitinophaga sp. | reverse complement strand
GTGAAATACATCCTGCTTTTGTCGAATATTCCTTCGAACACCGGCGCATTGGCCAGGGAGATTTTGTTGCCGAATTTTCCGTGTCCCAGGTTGGGCCAGCAATCCACCTGCCCGTTCCTTATGCGCACGCAGTGGGAGAGGCCGTCTCCGAAGATCGTGGCAAACGTGATCAGCTCCTGCGGGCTGTCGTTATATTGATAAGGGAAATCTTCCAGCGGCAACAGGGTAACGGGATCGCGGTAGCCTTCCGTGCCTTCGGAAAAGAAGATCCGGGAAGAACCGGCGGCGGTTACCAGGATGTCCTGCCGCCCATTCCCGTCCAGGTCCACCAGTTTTTTGTCCTGCTCTTCCACGCCTGTAACGGGCCTGGGGAAAGGCACGTAATTGTCCCATGCATGGGTGTAAATGTTGTACTGGTAATAACCCTGCCTGGCGGGATCCTGTACTACCAGTTCCAGCCCGCCGTTCCCGTCGATGTCCATCAGGGTGTAAGCGGGGTTGTTCAGGTTATTGTCTATCGGGAATTCCCGCGGCGTTTGAGAGAATGCATATTTGCCGTTCCCTTCGGGCTCCCAGTAAAGGTGGCCTGCGGGCTGGCTGAAAAGGATGCCGGGAAGACCTTCGCGATGCAGGTCCACCAGCTGGAATTCGTCGAAGTTCCCGGGAATGGGAAGATCATCGCCCGCTTCCATGGTGTGGAAGGAACGCTTTGTTTCAGGGGCGAATGCTGTGTAGGCGAGCTCAACGGGAGGGAGGCTTTGTGAATGATAAAGCGCTGTGCTTTCGTCCCATACATGTGCCGTCTGCGTGGCTTTTTGCAGTAAAGAAAGGGGAATGAACTGCCCGGCAGGCTGCGTGCTGCTGTCCGCATAATGGAACGTAACGGAGCGGGTCAGTATCTTTTTATCGCTGTATTGCCCGGTAAAATAATGGGATATCAGCACGCTCTGGCAGCGCTTCTCCGTCCTGATCTCAAATCCTGCTTTAAAGGAGGAAAAGGCATCCGGCCGAACGGGCGCCGCGGAAAATGAACCTGCACCCGGGCTTTCAAACGCGGCAACGGGCGGTTTGTCATCATACACAAAGCTCACTTCAAACGCAAATGCCTCAGTGGCCCCAGAGAGATAATTGCCATAGCTGATGGAAGTGATGTAGGTGTTCGTCCAGGGGCGCAGGGGATCGGTGGAACGGTCCACCGCGTAATTATATATTACCCGGTTGCCTTTTGCGTCCAGCGATTCCTGCAGGTACCACTGGAAGATCTGCTGAGGGTCCACTGGGTTGCTGATGGTGGCGGAAGCGTCTTTCCCATAAATATGCCGGGTATTATCCGGGTCGGTTACTTCCCAGAACGACTGGCCGTGTTGTATGTTTTCCCAATAATAGATGAGCTGGAAGTTCGTTTCATTATCCGGCAGGTATTGGGTGACCGCATAGGCAACTCCGTCCTTTTCCACGGTCTTTTTTTCGGGAAGGCGCTGTGCATCGAGCTTCGGCACGAGGTTTCCGCTGCCGGTAAGCATGAAGATATCATCGCCTTTGTAGGCCGGCATGCCAAGGCTGGTATTGCGGCCTATGGCGGGTACACCCAGCGAGAAGCCCATGCCGAATACGCCATTGCCGTCTGAGGAATTGTAGGAGAGGCTCAGCGAGGGGGTAAGCGCCCTTGCTTCCGGCAACGGCAACGGGATGGAGAATGTCGCCATGCCGTTGAACTGGTTGACCGCGAAGGTGTCATTCAGCCCCTGGATAGCACCGCCGCCCTTGGGTAATTCGAGGGAGGGGATGCTGATCTGGTTGGAAGGTTCGGTAGCCAATGTCGCGCGTTTTTATTTATGACTTCATTTTTTCTCCCCAGCGGTTCAGGGAGGCATCGGTTTTATCTGCAACAGGGCAGCTTTCCGAGCGCAGGCGCGCTTTTCTGGAAGCTACGCATCCGCATGCGCTGCAGATCTGCATGTCCTCTTTTTTCTTTTTCAGATGATAAACGCCCTGGTCCGGCGCAGTGCGGAGATATTCGCAGGACTGGCAGGCGGAGAGGCGTTTCGCATACACTGCTTCATCTGCATAACCAAAACCTGAGGCGCTCCATTTCAGGAGGGAGCCTGCTGCTTTCGCCAGCAGCTGCAGGTTGGTTCGGTCTTCCTTTAAGTCTGCCGGTACATTGAACAGGGTTTGCAGGTATTGCGGGGCGTTCCTTGCGGCCATGAGATAGTTCGCGTATTTTTCATCGTCAATGGCCTTTTTTAAAACGGCGGAAGGCACGGGGGAGGTCAAACCGAGGTAAGCGCCAAATTCCTCCCGCATTTGATCCCAGGAAAGATCTTTTTCCCGTAGTTGCGTAAGTACAGTCATGATCGGAATATTTTAGTACAGGAGTTTTGGGTCATCGCCCCAAAACTCCTGTTATCGTTAAAAACTATTGCAATGTGAAAACAGCCTGGTCGTGGTCCGGATCAAGCGGCTCTCCCAGTGCGGAAAGCACGCCGGTCACTGTCAGGACGTACTCCGTGTCTTTCAGCACCGCGCCGTACAGCATCACCTGCTTGTCATCATCAGGGTTCATCTTCGCTTCGATGATCTCCAGGTAGGGGCTGAAGCTGTAGTTCAGGATGGTGAGCGCGCTGTTCTCGTTCAGTTGCCTGTTGTACTCCACCAGCACATAACCTTCGCCTAATTGGCTGGATGCGCCGACGAGCTCAAAAGGAACGTAGTCGGGATCGGCGCAGGGCGGCAGGGGATCCAGGTAGGAGGCGGCTTTGTAAGTCTCGATCCTGCAGGGTATACCGGGGTTCAGGCATTTGTTCACCGGGTCCACGTCGTTGACAATATAGCTCCAGAATTGCTCTACCTGCAGCATAGCGGCGCGGAAAGTGCTGATGAATGTGGAATCGCGGTAAATATTCCCGAAGTAGACGAGGCTTTGATAATCCGCTTCTCCGACGCATACGGCCGGTGGCTGGGTCTCATCGACACCCATGTATGCCAGCGCCTGGGAGAGGATCAACGACAGCCCTTCTTTGTTGAGCGCCATCTGCCGGAGCAAACCTCCTGTCAGCAGGATGTACGGTTGTCCGAAAGATGTCCAAGTATAAGCATTGGGCAGCGGGTTGTTCCAGTCCATCACATAGTTGATGCCTGGATAGAAGGCCCTGAAGGTCGTCCACAGGTATTCAGCCATTTCAATGCCGTAGTTGCTGCCGAAGGGGCGGGTTTTGGCATCTTTGTTATCCATGATCTGCTGCGCCTGCGAATCGGTGATGAAACTTTTTGCATCCGCCGGGATGATGTAAAGATTGTTCCGGTCCGGGATCGTTACGCCCTTGGGCCATAGCTCCGGATGTGAAATGAAATGCTGGGCTTCTTTGTTGTGGTTTGTTTGCAGATATTCAGGGCTGCCAACGCGAAGGCGGGTATCCAGGTCTTTTACCAGGAATTTTTTATCGAGCTGCCCCACCATGAATCCTACCTGCAAAGCGAAGTCCGCCGAGATCACGCCGTTGGAATTCAGCAAATGCCCGTCCATGCTGCCGGTGAACTGGCCGGTGGCCAGCTGGTATACACCGCCGTTCACCATAGAGGTAACGGCAAATGTCACCTTAACGGTGCTGCCATCCGGCCTCACCAGTTGATCCCCGGGCTGAACGGCAGATGCGGGAACGAGTACTTTTCCGGGTAACAGGAACAGGTGGTCTTCCGTAACGGAGATATACTCATAAGGCTGGTCTCCCCATTTGATCAGCACCATAAAGGCATCGTGCTTCTGCCCGTCTACATTCGTGCAGAAATCCACCCTGTATTCTTTCCAGTTCAGATTGCCATCTGCCGCATATACGACGTCATTCGGCCTGAAATCCTGCACCGCCCTGTATTCAGACGCACTGACCGCTATCTGGGTGTTTTCGGCGAAGCAGGAGCAGCAGCAATAACAAACTGAGCCGTCAGGGTTATCCAGCACATAGGGGGTACCGGGTTCCCAATGCCTGCCGTGGCAG
>CBFHAF010000535.1:0-3996 GCA_965653435.1 uncultured Chitinophaga sp. | reverse complement strand
GTACTGGCGGACACGATCAAGCTGTTCTTCAAGGAAGACTGGATACCGCCGTTTTCGGATAAGGTCGTATTCGTATTTGCGCCTGCGGTAGTGGTGGCTTCCGTGCTGATGAGCTTTACGGTGGTGCCTTTCGGGCCGAATGTAGTAGTGGCGGACTGGAATATCGGGCTGCTGTTTTTCCTGGCCATGTCGTCTCTCGGCGTATACAGCATTGTGCTGGGGGGCTGGGCCTCGAATAACAAATATGCCCTGCTGGGCGCGATGCGCGGCGCTTCGCAGATGATCAGCTACGAAGTGTTCATGGGGCTGGCCCTGATGGGCGTGGTACTGCTGAGCGGCACGTTCAACCTGCGCGAGATCGTGGAGGCGCAGCGGGGAATGTGGTACGTGGTGCCGCAGGCGCTGGGCTTCATCATCTTTCTCATAGCGGGCGTTGCGGAAACACACCGGCTGCCGTTTGATATACCAGAAGCGGAAAGCGAGCTGGTAGCAGGTTTCCATGCGGAATACTCCGGCATGAAGTTCGGCATGTTCTTCATCGGCGAATACCTGGGCGTTACGCTGGTATCTTCCATGATCGTAACGCTGTACTTCGGCGGCTGGCTGGGGCCGGCTTTCCTGCCGGGGATCATCTGGTTCGTGATCAAGACCTTCGTTTTTATATCGTTGTTCATCCTGCTGCGGCGTCTATGCCCAGGCCGCGGTATGACCAGCTGATGGAATATGGCTGGAAAGTATTGTTCCCGCTTTCTTTGCTGAACCTTTTGGCAACAGCGGCGGTGAAATTAATCATGACTGACAATTGATAGCTTATGTTCAGTTTACTCAGAAGCATGTGGCTGGTATTCCTGCATATGTTCCACAAGCGGGAAACCTACCAGTACCCGGAAGAAAAAGCGCCGCTGCCCGCACGCTGGCGCGGCCGCATCGCCCTCACCCGCGACCCTGACGGCGGCGAACGCTGCGTAGGCTGCTACCTCTGCGCGGCTGCCTGCCCGGTGGACTGTATCAGCCTGCAGGCCGCTGAAATGCCGGACGGGCGACGGTATCCTGGTTTTTTCCGCATCAACTTTTCACGCTGCATCTTCTGCGGGTTCTGCGAAGAAGCCTGCCCAACCTACGCCATCCAGCTGCTGCCTGATTTCGAGATCGCGGAATACGACCGGCAGAACCTGGTGTATGAAAAAGAAGACCTGCTGATCAACAGCCAGGGCAAATACCCCGGCTACAATTATTACCGCGTGGCCGGCATGGCCATCGGCGGCAAAGAAAAAGGCGAAGCGAATAAAGAAGAGCCGCCGGTGAACGTGAAGAGCCTGTTACCTTAAAACAATCACCACATGGGACCTGCATTTTATATAGCCGGGGCAGTAGCCGTATTATCCACGCTGATGGTGATCACGCGTTACAATATCATGCATGCGCTGCTGTACTTCATTGTTTCGCTGCTGAGCATAGCGGTGATATTTTATCTCTACGGCGCGCCGTTCATGGCCGCGCTGGAAGTGATCGTGTATGCAGGCGCCATTATGGTGCTGATCATATTTTTTGTAATGATGTTGAACCTGGGGCCGCAAACAGCCGGGGACGAGGCCAAATGGCTTACGCCCCGCATCTGGATAGGGCCCTCCATCCTTTGTATTGTTTTACTCGCGGAACTGGTATACCTCATCCTCCAGCCGGCCGGTACGGCCGGGGATGTAATTACGGTGGACCCGAAAGCGGTAGGCATGAGCTTATTCGGTCCTTACATCCTGGCGGTGGAGCTTGCGGGCATGTTGCTGATGGCCGGGATCGTAGGGGCCTATCACCTGGGCCGGCAGAAGAAAAAGATCTTACACCGATTTCTTGAAAGAACCGACGTATGAATACAACCATGGAGGGCCTTATACTGGCCGGCATCTTATTCACGCTGGGGCTGATCAGCATGCTGATCAGGCGGAACATCATTTTTATGCTGGTGAGCGTGGAGATCATGCTGAACGCAGCAGGCCTTGCTTTCATCGTGGCGGCCGCGCGCTGGGGCCAGCCCGAAGGGCAGGTGATGTTCATGTTCATTCTCGCCATGGCCGCGGCTGAAGTGTCCGTAGGGCTTGCCCTTATTTTACAGATCTATCACCAGCTCAAAACGCTTGACAGCGATGAAGCCAGTAAAATGAGAGGATAACGAAGAAAATAAAACCGTTCTGTTATGCAGTGGATCTACCTGATACCCGCTTTGCCTTTCCTGGGCGCACTGCTCCTGGTCCTGTCCTCGCGTCGGATCGGTAAAAAAGGCGTGGCCCTTATCGGCTGCGGCAGCGTGGGCCTGGCCGCGCTGGTAACCATCATCGCGGGCCTGCAGTTTATGCAGCAGGGCAATCCTGTATTCGTGCAGCATTTGTGGGACTGGGTGAGCATCGGCAGTTTCCGCATCGGCATAGACCTCCGGTTCGACGCGCTTTCCCTCATTTTTACCTTCGTGATCACTTTCGTGGGCTTCCTCATACATGTGTATTCCACCGGTTATATGGCAGACGATCCGGACTTCGCCCGCTTCTTCGCCTGCATGAACCTTTTCGTGGGCGCCATGCTCATGCTGGTGCTGGCCGATAATCTTTTGCTGCTTTACTTCGGCTGGGAAGGCGTAGGCCTTTGCAGTTACCTGCTGATCGGGTTCTGGTATAAAGATCCCGCAAACGGCGCGGCCGCACGCAAAGCATTTATCGTAACGCGCGTGGGAGACACGGCCATGGCCATTGCATTGTTCCTGCTGGTACAGCACACCGGCAGCCTTCAGCTGAGCACGGTGCTCGCAAAAGCACAGGAGCTATGGTCCGCCGGTGACCCCACGGTGGTGCTGATCGCCTTTCTCCTGCTGGGCGGCGCGGTAGGCAAAAGCGCGCAATTACCGCTGCAAACCTGGCTGCCTGACGCGATGGCGGGCCCTACGCCGGTGAGCGCGCTCATTCACGCAGCCACGATGGTAACGGCGGGCGTTTACCTGATCGCGCGCACCAATGCATTATTCATCCTTTCTCCTTCCGCACAGGCGGCGGTGGCTATCGTAGGCGCCGTTACCTTATTGCTGGCCGGTTGCAGCGCATTTGTGCAAACGGATATCAAACGCGTGCTGGCCTATTCCACCATCAGCCAGATCGGTTATATGTTCCTCGCACTGGGCGTTGGCGCATGGAGCGCAGCCATTTTCCATTTCATGACCCATGCTTTCTTCAAAGCATTGTTATTTCTTGGTGCGGGCGCCGTTATCACAGCGCTGCATCATGAGCAGGATATGTTCAAAATGGGCGGCCTGCGTAAATCGCTGCCGGGCGTGTTCATCGTATTCCTGGTGGGTTCCGCTTCACTGGCGGCGCTGCCGTTTGTGACCTCCGGCTTTTATAGTAAAGACCAGATCGTTTGGCTGGCGGGAGCTTCTGCCAATGGGAACGCTTTTTATTCACTGGCGGCCATACTCGGGGCTTTCATTACGGCTGCGTATACCGCGCGGATGATATTTCTCGTCTTTTTCGGAAATGAAAAAACACATGTGCATCACCGCCCGGGGCCGGAGATGATGGCGCCTTTGTACATACTGGCGGTACTGTCTACGCTGGCGGGTTTTATAGAGTTGCCGCATACGCTGGGGCATGTTACCCTGCTCAGTGATTTCCTGCTGCCGGTATTGCCTGCTGTAATAACGGACCATGGCGGGCTGGCGCTGGAATGGGGAATGCAGGGGCTTACCGTGGCGCTGTGCGCGCTGGCCATCTGGCTGGCCTGGCGCTTATTGGCTGTGCCTTTCCCTTCCGGCCTGAAACAGTTCCTGAAAAACGGCTGGGGCTTCGACGATGCGTACCGTGTGCTTTTAGTGCAGCCTTTCGTACAGCTGGCCAGGCTGAACAGGAAAGATATTGTCGATAAGGTATATACAGGCCTTGCTGCCGTTACCCGCGGCTTCCACCGCATGATGTCCTCCACCCAAAGCGGCATTCTCCGCTGGTATGTAATGGGTAT
>CBFHAF010000534.1:0-4003 GCA_965653435.1 uncultured Chitinophaga sp. | reverse complement strand
GTTCGTGGAAACGGCGGCTCCATGTAACGATCGCTACGCGGCCGCGTTTGGACTAGTCTATGAGGCCGTATGGTTCCAGCTTCTGGAGCATTGCGATCAGCTCCTGCTGGTGGCCTGTTTTTTCGAGCACGAAATAATCTGCCGTAATGGTGAGGATGCGCGCGTTGTTGTCCCGGATGATCTTCTCGATGTCTCCATTGTGAAGGCTTTTGGTGGATATTTTATACAACGCCAGCTCCTGGTACACTACCTCATCTTCGTCGTGCACGAATGCACGGTGCACTTCGATGAGCTTTTCGATCTGGCCTATTACTTTTTCCAGCCTGTCGCGCGTGGACATCACGGTGATGATGAATTTGTATACACCGGTTATTTCCGTTTCGGCGGTGGTAAGGCTGGTGATATTGATGCCACGGCGCGTGAAGATAACAGAGATGCGGTTGGTGATCCCCACCCTGTCTTCAGTGTATACCGTAACTGTATATTCCTTTTGCATGTTGTGTCTGATTAATGGTGATGAACTGCTACTCGAGGCGGATGGATGAGATCGGCGCGCCGGCCGGCACCATCGGGAATACGTTGTCTTCCTGTTCCACCACTACTTCCAGCAGGTAAGCGCCTTTTGTGTCCAGCATTTCTTTCACTGCGCCTTCCAGGTCCGCGCGTTCGTTCACCTTGCGGCCCGGCACGTAAAACCCTTTTGCGATCTGCACAAAATCAGGATTGATCATCACGGTGGAGGAATAACGTTTGTCGAAGAACAGCTGCTGCCACTGGCGGACCATGCCGAGGAAGTTGTTGTTCAGTATCACGATCTTCACGCCTATTTCAGACTGGTAAATGGTGCCGAGCTCCTGGAGCGTCATCTGGAAGCAGCCGTCGCCGATGATGGCTACCACTTCCCGTTCCGGTGCCCCTACTTTAGCGCCCATAGCCGCAGGCAGCGCGAAGCCCATGGTGCCCATACCGCCGCTGGTGATATTGGTGTTCGGATCTTCGAAGCGGTAATACCGGGAAGCGATCATCTGGTGCTGGCCTACATCCGTTACCAGTATTGCCTTTCCTTTCGTCTGCTCTGAAATGATGCGGATCACTTCCGCCATTTTGATCTGGCCCTCGGTGGGGAACAGCTCGCGATGGCGTACTTTATCGTCCTCCTTTTTATCGGCTTCTTTGAACAGCTGCAGCCATTCAGGATGTTTCGCTTCTTTGAGAAGCGGCAGCAATGCAGCCAGCGCTTCTTTCGCGTCGGCGTGTACAGCTACGTCGGCGGGGATGATCTTGTTGATCTCCGCTTTATCGATCTCGATGTGGATCACTTTGGCCTGGCGGGCAAATTCGTTCACGTCGCCGGTGATGCGGTCGTCGAAGCGCATGCCAACCGCGATGAGCACATCACATTCGTTGGTATTGATGTTCGGCCCGTAGTTGCCGTGCATGCCGGTGTAACCTACATAACAGGGGTGGTTTACGGGAACGGCTGAAAGGCCCAGCAGCGTTGAAGCGATCGCGATGTCCGCCTTTTCGGCTACGGCGATCAGTTCTTTTTCAGCGCCGGAGATCAATACGCCGTGGCCGCAGAGGATGTATGGGCGTTTGGCGTTGTTGATCAGCTCCGCGGCAGCTTTCACGCTATCCATGTTCATCACGGGATGCGGGTGGTAGCTGCGGATGCTTTCGCAGGCTTTATACTGGAAGTCCAGCTTGCCGAACTGCGCATTCTTGGTGATATCCACCAGCACGGCGCCCGGGCGGCCGCTACGGGCGATGTAGAATGCTTTGGCAATGGCGCCGGGTATATCTTCAGGCCTGGTGACCTGTATGTTCCATTTAGTGATGGGAGTGGTGATGCCGATCACATCCGTTTCCTGGAAAGCGTCGGTACCCAGCAATGCGGCGGCCACCTGGCCGGTGATGCATACCATGGGTGTGGAGTCCATCTGCGCATCCGCAAGGCCGGTCACGAGGTTGGTGGCGCCGGGGCCTGAGGTGGCGAATACCACGCCTACCCTGCCGTTGGCACGGGCATAACCCTGTGCTGCATGCGTAGCGCCCTGTTCGTGGCGCACCAGGATATGGTGAACCTGGTCCTGGAAATCGTAGAGTGCATCATAAATGGGCATTATAGCCCCGCCGGGGTAACCAAAAATGGTGTCCACGCCTTCCGCAATCAGTGACCGGATCACTGCTTCCGCACCGGTGATGATCTCGGGGGCAGCGGTGGCCCGCTTGTCAGACTCATCAGTCTTCATCGGTAACACATCCTTCTGTTGCATTTTTTACTTGTTTTGCGTACTTGAATAATATCCCGTTCGTTGCTTTCAGAGCCGGTTTTTTCCATGCTGCTTTTCTTTGGGCCAGCTCTTCGGGCGTCAGGTTAACCTTGATGATATTGTTGACGGCGTCCAGTTCTATCACATCATCATCTTTCACCAGGGCGATGGTGCCGCCTTCGTAAGCCTCCGGTACGATATGCCCTACCACGAAGCCGTGGGTGCCGCCGGAGAAACGCCCGTCTGTGATGAGGGCCACGCTTTTACCCAGGCCAACGCCCATAATGGCGGAAGTGGGTTTCAGCATCTCAGGCATGCCGGGGCCGCCTTTGGGGCCTACGTAGCGAATGACGACGACGTCTCCCGCTTTCACTTTGCCGGATTGTATGCCCGCGATCAGCTCAAACTCACCGTCGAACACACGGGCAGGGCCCACGAATTTCTCGCCTTCCTTACCGGTGATCTTAGCCACGGAGCCCTGTTCCGCCAGGTTCCCGTACAGTATCTGGATGTGGCCGGTGGCTTTAAGCGGCTTTTCCAGCGGGTATATAATGTCTTGTTTTGAAAAGTCGATATCGGGCACGGATTCCAGGTTCTCCGCCAGGGTCTTGCCTGTAACGGTCATGCAGTTTCCGTGGAGCCTGCCTTGTTTCAGCAGGTACTTCATTACCAGGGGAACACCGCCGATGTTGTGGAGGTCTTCCATCAGGTATTTGCCGCTGGGCTTCAGGTCTGCCAGCAATGGCGTGGCATCGCTCAGGCGCTGGAAGTCTGCCATGGTGATGTTCACCCCTACAGATTTCGCGATGGCGATGAAATGCAGCACGGCATTGGTGCTGCCGCCGAGAGCCATGATCACGACGATGGCATTCTCGAATGCTTCGCGCGTCATGATGTCTTTCGGCTTAATATCTTTTTCCAGCAGCAGGCGGATGTATTTGCCGGCTGCCAGGCATTCTTCGTGTTTGTCTTTGCTGATGGCGGGGTTGGAAGAGCTGTACGGCAGGCTCATACCCAATGCTTCGATAGCGGAGCTCATGGTGTTGGCCGTGTACATCCCGCCGCAGGCGCCTGCGCCGGGGCAGGAGTTCTGCACGATGCCTTTGAAGTCGCCCTCATTGAGGTTGCCGGCTATTTTCTGGCCCAGCGCTTCAAATGCGGATATGATGTTCAGGTCTTGCCCTTTGTATTTGCCGGGGGCGATCGTTCCGCCGTAAACCATGATGGCGGGGCGGTTCAGGCGGCCCATGGCGATCAGGGAGCCGGGCATGTTCTTATCGCATCCGGGAACGGTGATCAGGGCGTCGTAATACTGTGCGCCGCAAACGGTTTCAATGGAGTCTGCAATCAGGTCGCGGCTTACGAGGGAATAACGCATACCGTCGGTACCGTTGCTGATACCGTCGCTCACGCCGATCGTATTGAAAATAAGCCCTACAAGGTCATTGGCCCACACGCCTTTCTTCACTTCCTTCGCGAGGTCGTTCAGGTGCATGTTGCAGGTATTGCCATCGTAGCCCATGCTTACGATGCCTACCTGTGCTTTTTTCAGGTCTTCCTCCGTTAGTCCTATCCCGTACAGCATGGCCTGTGCGGCGGGCTGCGTAGGGTCTTGCGTAATCGTCTTGCTGTATTTGTTTAACTCCATAATAATAAGGTCGTTAGTACCGGGTGCCGGCTATCTGAATTTCTAATTATCGTACAAGTTATTCCCGGTGCGGCGTTTATTC
>CBFHAF010000533.1:0-4009 GCA_965653435.1 uncultured Chitinophaga sp. | reverse complement strand
GGCCCTGAAGGTTGAACCGGGCGCCGTTGGCTTCGAGCATATTCAAAAGTTCGGAAAGCGGAAGATTGCGGCTGATGCGCCCGCCGTAAGCTTTGTTCAGGTTCTGGCCGGTAATATTCATGTCGATATCGATATCATACCAGCGGGATGCCTGGCGCATGATGTCCGCCAGGTTGGCATTGTCGAATTCAAAGAAGCCGGTCTTCCAGGCTATCACCTGCTGAATATCCGCGGGTTCCACGTAAATGCAGCCGGTGGAATACTCCATCCTCGCCTGCTGGCCGGGTTTCAGCATCACGTCTTTCACTCTCACGGCCCCTTCCACCAGCGTGGTGTTCATAGACTTCTCGTCCGGGTAGGCCATGACGTCGAAGCCTGTACCCAGTACTTCCACATCCAGCGTTTTGGTCTTTACGATAAAGGGATGCTCGGCGTCTTTACGCACGTCAAAATACCCCTGCCCTTCCAGCTCCACCAGGCGCTGCCCGCCTGAGAAAGCGGTGGGATAACGCAGCCTGGATGCCGAATTGAGCCAGACGCGGCTGCCATCGGGCAATACGATGGTGAACTGGCCGCCGCGCGGCACCGATAATGTGTTGTAACCTACAGCCTGGCCGTTGTTGCCCGCGTCATATTCCAGCTTCCCGTTCTGCAGCTGCACCAGTGTTTGCCCCTGGTGTATCACCTGGTTGCCCGCACTGTCGAGCGTGATGGTGCTGCCGTCTGCCAGGGTGAGCACGGCTTTCGCGCTGCCGGGAGCGATATCTTTGGGAGCGACGGGTGTTTTGGAGGCGATGAGCGGAGCCGGCCGGCTGCTCTCCGGTAAGTAAAGGTACATGGCGCCCGCAGCCAGCAGCAACAGGGCCGAAGCCGCAGCCAGCCAGATGCGGCGGTTGCGCATGCGCAGCACGCGCGGCGCACTGATCTGCTGAAGGAGGCGTGCTTCCATACGGTCGCTGATCTCCCGGTCTATAGTTGTCTCACTGGCAAGTACCTGGGGGAATTCTTCCTGCATCTTACGCAGAAGCGCCCGGTGGCGGCCGGTAGCCTGCAGCCAGGACATCAATGCTTCCGCCTCTTCGGGCGTGCACCGGCCATCCAGGTATTGCTGCAGCAGTTTCTCGTGTGGATCCGTGGAATGTGACATACTAACGGTACAGTTTCATGTGTACCTGTTATAATATCCGGAAACCTTCCCGGAGGGTACCTCCCTTAAAAAATATTTTTTTGCAGGAAAAGGATGGTGAGGGTAACGCCGCCGTAGCGGAACACATAATCGTGTATGAAACGCATGCTGAGCACCATGTGTTTCTTGACGGCATTGCGGGAGATGCCGAGTATTTCCGCCGCTTCGTCGTAGCTGCGGCCTTCCTGGCGGCAGAGGCGAAAAACGTTGAGCCGCTGCGGCGGCATGTGGTTGAGGGCTTCATGGAACAGACGGTCGTATTCCTTGGTGTCCAGCTGTTCGGGCAGCACGGCTTCTCCGCCGTTCAGCTGCGCCAGCACCTGCTCACGCAGCACACGGTCTGTGGCCACTTTCTGCAGGGTCTTGAAAACATGGTTGCGGGCGATCTTATAAAGGTAAGCGGTGAACGGGCGCTCGGGGTCTATCCTCCCCCTGATCTCCCATATCTTCAGAAAAACGTCGTGCACAAGGTCCTCCGCGAGGGAAGGTATCTTGCAATAACGCAGAATAAAAACGTAAAGCGAAGGGTGATACTGACGGTAAACCGAGGTGAAAGCATCTTCGTCTCCCCGTTTCATCCGTTCCAGCAGTTCCTTGCCGGATAGATTACTACCCATAACGATCCTTTGATTTTGGTTTGTCCGGTCTTTTTACAACATGAGTTATAACTGTAAATCTAATTAAATTCATGAAATCAGCAAATCAAGTGGCATTTATACGTTTATTTCCTCCTTTCGTATCTTTATAGTGATGAGTAAGATTAAATTAAGTGTGCTGGACCAGTCTGTAGTACGAAACGGCAGCAACACAAGGGAAACCCTGCTGGAAACCAAAGCTCTCGCGCAACTGACGGATAGTCTCGGATACGAACGCTTCTGGGTGTCTGAGCATCATAATATCGCCAATATAGCCGGCACCACGCCGGAAGTGCTGATGGCTTACCTGGGCGCGGAAACGCAGCAGATCCGCCTCGGCGCTGCGGGCATTATGCTGCCCAACCACAGCTCGCTTAAGGTAGCGGAGAATTTCAGGATGCTGGAAGCGCTGTTCCCCGGGCGGATAGACCTCGGCATCGGCCGCGCGCCGGGCGGCGACCGGCTTACGGCCCGCCTGCTGAACCCGCAGAACACTTTCAGCGAGCAGGACTTCATACAACAGATCGTTGACCTGCAGCATTTCCTGACAGACAATGCGCCTCCGGGCAGTATTTACGAAAAAGTGAAAGCCCTTCCGCAGGCGTCTACCGCGCCGCCCATGTGGCTGCTCACTTCCAGCGGAGGCAGCGCCAACATTGCCGCGCATTTCGGAACGGCGCTTTCATTCGCGCAGTTCATCAACCCCAACGGAGGCCCCGAAACCGTGGCGCATTACCGCGAACGTTTCAGGCCATCGCCTTCGCTGGCGGCGCCGCTGGCCAACGTGGGCATCTTCGGGTTCTGTTCCGAAAGCGAAGAACTGGTGGACAGGTGGCAGACCATCATGGACTACCGCATCCTCAACATCGAACGGGGAAGGGACACACCCCTGCCGCCGTATGAAGAGATCGCGGAGATGGAATATATGCCGGACGAACAGCTGCGCGTGAACTACAACCGCGGGAGGATGATCAGCGGCACACCCAGGCAGATGAAAGAGAAAATTGAAAAGATGTGCGCGGATTACGGCGTGAACGAGATCGTGATCAGCACCATGTCCGAAAACGCGGAAGAGCGGATGGAATCTTTCCGGCTGCTGGCCAAAACATTTGAGCTGACGCCGCGCGCCGCACTTTAACATTTTGCTAAGGTTACTTTTCCCGGAACTGCGTATCAACAGGAAATCTATTCTTATGCGCAGTTCCTCCATGCTGTGGGTACTCATTCCCATACTGACCCTCTATGCCTGTTCCAATACGGGTAATTCCAATTATGAAACTTCCGCCCAAAACAAATCCGAAGCCTATGCGGACAGCACAGCCCCTGCGTCGCCAACGCTTTCCGGTGCGCGCAAACGCATCAAAACGGCGGACCTCCGCTGCCGGGTGAGCGATGTGGTAAGCGCCACCGCCGGCATTGAAAAGCTGGTCACTTCCATGAACGGCATCGTAGTGGAAAGCCAGCTCAGGAATGAGCAAAGCTCTTCACACGAGTTCGCCTATTCCATCGATTCGCTGAAGCGGGTAACGCGTTACACTCCGGTAGCCAGCCTCACGCTGAAAGTGCCCGCGCCTTATATGGACACCGTGGTGCGCTCGCTCATGGCATCTGCCAGCCTCATCAGCCACCGCGTGCTTAAAGACTCAGACGTTACACTGGATTACCTCCGCAACCAGCTGCACAACAAAGCGGACGAAACTACCGCCCGCAAGCTGGAGCACACAAAGGCGGAAAAAGAGCTGGACATCACGCGTTATGAAGATGCAAAAAAAGATGAAGTGATAGACCGTACGATCAACAACATGGCCATCGATGAAAAAGTATTGTATTCTTCCATTACCGTGGAACTGTTCCAGCCCGAGGTGGCAGATATCCAGGTGGTGCTGAACCCGGACAGGCTGTCGCGGCCGCCGCTGGCTACCGCGGCTGTTGTGGCGCTGAACCGCGGCGCGGAATTCTTCAGGGCCCTGCTCCTTTTTTTCCTTAGTATCTGGCCGGCGTTCGTGCTCGGCGCGCTGGGCTGGTTCGCTTACAGGAAACTTGGATTGAAGCGGTAGAACGGAATGCCGGGATGCAACAACATCCCGGCATTTTTATTTTTCTTTATCGCCAGTATTAAAGCACGGGGCGGCAACAAGATGATCATCCATCATAACATTTTACCGGAAGCGCCGGGTGCAAAATATTC
>CBFHAF010000532.1:0-4012 GCA_965653435.1 uncultured Chitinophaga sp. | reverse complement strand
TACCTTCCACATCGTTCAGGATATCGGAAAACCTCCTTTTATTGTAAAAGCAGATGGATGAAATGATATTGATCTTCCACTTCCCGTAAAGCACGCCCATCGCATCCTGCACGGCCATCATTTCCTTTTTGTGCCCTGCGTCAAATTCGTTTTTGCACTCCATATGTTACTTTGTTACCTGTGAGTTACTGTTACTTTTAGTTACAAAGTTACTAAAATACCTAACACTGTTCTAACTTTGCCGGCAAGGAATCAAAAAACAGAGAATATGGATCAGTTAAAGAACAAAGTAGCCGTGGTTACAGGCGCATCAAAAGGAATAGGCGCATCTATCGCTAAATATTTCGCCGCGGAAGGCGCAAAGGTTGTGGTGAACTATGCGGCCGACAAACAAGGGGCGGATAATGTTGTAAAAGAAATAACCGGTCTTGGCGGAACCGCCATCGCGGTGCAGGGCGATGTGTCGAAAGAAGCAGATATGACCGGGTTGTTCGAAAAGACGAAAGATGTTTTCGGCGCCCTGGATATCCTCGTCAACAACGCGGGAATTTACCAATACGCGCCGATAGAGCAGGTATCGCAGGAATCTTTCCAGCAGCAGTTCAACATCAATGTTTGGGGGTCTTTACTGGCCATCCGGGAAGCGTTAAAGCTGTTCGGCGATAAGGGCGGCAATATCATCAATATCAGCTCGGAAGCAGGGAAAATGCCGCTTCCTACGGGCTCGGTTTATTCCGCAACCAAAGCGGCATTAGATGCCATTACCATTTCTTTGTCGAAAGAATTCAGCGGGCGGAACATCCGCATCAATTCTATCCTGCCTGGCGTTGTGGAAACCGAAGGTTCGCGCAGCGCCGGTTTTATCGGCAGCGAGGCCGAAGCAAAGTTTGTTGCCGGCACGCCGCTGGGCCGCACCGGGCAGCCGGAAGACATTGCAAAAGTGGCGGTATTCCTCGCTTCCGGCAATTCGGCGTGGATCACCGGAGAGAAGATCTCCGTTTCGGGTGGTATTTATGGTTTTTAAGAATTAAAGCTGGGAAAAAATGAGCAGGTTAAAAAACAAGGTGGCCGTCATTACAGGCGGCAATAGCGGTATCGGGTTCGGCATTGCGGAAGCGTTCAGAAAAGAAGGCGCGGTTGGAACTGTTACCGGGAGGAATGAATCGACATTAAGCAGCGCCGTAAACGCGCTGGGCGAAGGTTTCATCGGCATCAAAGGCGATGTCACCGATCTCGCGGACCTGGAGAATGTCTTCAGGAAAACCGCCGGGAAGTTCGGGAAGATCGATGCATTGGTGGTGAATGCAGGCGGTGTTGTGGACGGTGTTCCCATGGCTGCGATCAGCGAGATGACGGAAGAAGGTTATGACCGATATATGGACCTGAATTTAAAAAGCGCCTATTTCACCGTGCAACGCTCACTTCCCTATTTAAACGAAGGAGCATCCGTCATACTGATCGGATCGAGCGCCGCGCATCGCGCCGCGCCGGGAATGGCGGTCTATTCCGCTGCGAAAGCGGCACTCATATCACTGGCCAAAGGGTTGTCGCTGGACCTGTTGGATAAAAAGATACGGGTCAACACACTTTCCCCGGGCTCCATCGATACGCCCGTATTCGGAAAGATCGTACCGCAGGAACAGCTTGACCAGGTGAAGCAGGCCTGGATAAACATCACTCCCGCGGGCAGGCAGGGCCTTCCCTCCGATATCGGGAACGCCGCGGTGTTCCTGGCCTCAGACGAATCGTCCTTTATAGTTGGCACCGAGATCCTTTCAGACGGCGGGCTTACCAATATCAGCCTCATGAAATAACCCGCAGGAGGCGCATGCGCAGGGGTTGGCGCACTTATTGCAATGAATTACCGTAATCTGGTATATTTGCACTCTAATACCACCTGCATGAAACACCTTTGCCTTGCCGGCCTGCTGTCTGTCGCGCTTTTCAGCGGCTGTGAGACCACGCAGCAGATCATCAACAACCTGCCTAACACCACCACGGGGCAACCCAACAGCTTCCAGATAGCTTCCGGGTTGAAGGAAGCGCTTACCATCGGCACACAGAACACGGCCAGCCGCCTTTCTGCTCCCAACGGTTTTTTTGCGAATGCGATGCTGAAGATACTGATGCCGCCGGAAGCGCAGAAGGTAGAGTCTACCCTGCGCAACGTAGGTCTGGGCGGCGTGGTGGATAAAGCCATCCTTGCCATGAACCGCGGTGCGGAAGAAGCCGCCAAGTCCGCCGCTCCCATATTCGTGAACGCCATCCGCCAGATGAGCATTACGGACGCTATCGGCATTTTGCGGGGCGGCGATTTTGCAGCGACCAATTATTTCAAACAAAAGACGACGGCTGCGCTAACCACTTCTTTCCGCCCCGTGATAGAAAGCGCACTCAGGAAGGTGGACGCCACCAAATACTGGGCAGATGTTTTTTCACTGTACAACAAATTCTCCAAAACCCCGGTCAATACAGACCTCACGGCTTACGTGACCGAGCGGGCCATTTCCGGTATATTCCATGAAGTGGGGCTGGAAGAACAGAAGATCCGCAGGGATCCCGCGGCACGGGTAACGGAGTTGCTGAAAACAGTGTTCGGAAGCCCCCTGGCACAGAACAGGTAATTTTTATTACTCTCTTGACATCATAAAAAAAGCGGCAAAGCATGCACCTGCATCCTTTGCCGCTGTCATTTGTATGACCGCGTCCCTTACAACCGTGCTACCACCTGCCTGAATTTCTTCGCCATCGGCGCCGGAACGGTTTCCGGCCTGAACTTTACTTTCTTCACTTTTCCTCCCAGCAATGTGCGGTACCATACCAGCGAACCGAGATAACAGCCCGAGGTATTGGCATGGTTGGCGTCAAAAGCAAGCTTGCCTTCGCGCCAGATGTACCCAACATGCAGGGAATTGGTCTGGTCGGGCAGCTGGCCGGCCTGGGGTGTATCGAAATTAAAGGTCGTGTCTTTATGATAGTGCCACTTCCGGCTGGCGTCCATCGCGCTGAAAGCATCGCCCGTCGGGATGATGCTGAGGCCGAGGTCTGCGGCTGCCTTGTGGTAAGCAGCCCTCACATGCCGGTGCATTTCTTCGGCATTCCGGGCGCGCTCGTCCCCGTTTATTTTCCCGAAGGCTTTCGCATCGTTGCGGTAAGCCCATATCTGGTGAATGAAGATCTTCGCCCCGGGCTGCAGCGACCGGATCAGCTCAACCAGCCTGCGTGCATAAGGCTCATAGGTATCGGGGTCTCCGGAAAGCAAAGAATATTGCTGGATGGTGACGATATCCCAGCGGCCGTCGGCCAGCATCTCGCGCAGCGACTTGCCCTTATAGGCCTTCTCGTCTTTTTCCGCCAGCTTCCAGTGCCTTTCCAATGAGCAGCCGCCCAGCTCGGCACGGCCCAGCTCCAGTTCCATCCCTCCTTCTTTTGCCAGCTCCGGCAAAAACGTGGCGGCATTCTGTGAAAAACTGTTGCCGATAATAAAGAGGCGTATTTTTTTACCGTCCTGCGCCTGCGCCGTGATGCATATGGCCAGCAGTATAAACAGGCCCGTTCTGAATTTTGATAACATGCTGTTTTCGTTTAAGCGAACGGTTAAATTATTACATACAGGCTGATAATCCAAATCGCCCGCAGGTATTAACCGGAATCTGCCGGGGAGGTTCTGCCAGCGATCTTCCCCTGCTGGCCGGTCAGCTCCTGTAAACGCTTTACGGGTATAACGCCCGGCATGCCCTGCCGCTGCAAAATAAAAGCAAAGACCTGCATCCAGGTGCAGGTCTTTGCTTTTACATTATAATCATTCTTTGACAGCCGTGACGGATGATCATGACGGCGTGCAGTATCCTTCTCCCGGATTAATTGGCCAGGTAATTCCTCAGCTCGCCGCTGTTTTCCGCATAGTTCCATCTCACCATATCTGCTTTGCCGTCGCCGGTGATATCGGTAAAAAACAGGTCGGTATTGGCGCTCTGCGAAGTGCCTCTCAGTGAATAGATCGGTCCTTTAA
>CBFHAF010000531.1:0-4028 GCA_965653435.1 uncultured Chitinophaga sp. | reverse complement strand
AGGTATTGCTCGGTTTGTGGAAGGAGCAGATGGCCACTTTTTCAGGCGTCTTCAATTTTTTGACGTAGTGGTCAAGGAAATAAAAGCTGGGCGGGCCGTTCTGGCTGAAGCCGTGCTTTTCGCCGGTAAGCCGCATGATGCTCACGTAGAGGCTGCGGTGGCGATTGGCGTCGGGGTAGGAGGAATCAACCAGATGGTCCGAAAACGAGGTTAGCACCATGATGATGGTGAGGGAGAAGCTGATGCCGAAGAGGCTGATGAAGGTGAAGAACTTTCTTCTTTTCAGCACGGCTATCGCTATTTTAAAATAATTCTTTAGCATGGGTAAGGTTTAAAGATTATTGCACCTGCGTTCCGTCGAACAAACGAACGAGACGGTGTGTTTTGCGGGCCATGTTTTCATCGTGGGTGACCATCACGATAGTAGTGCCTTCTTCTTTGTTCAGGCGCACGAGGATATCCATTACATCGTTGCCCATGGCGCTGTCCAGGTTGCCGGTCGGTTCGTCGGCGAGAATGATGCCCGGCTTGCCTACGATAGCCCTGGCAATGGCCACGCGCTGCTTCTGCCCGCCGGAAAGCTGGGTGGGGAAGTGTTTCGTGCGGTTGCTCAGGCCTACCTTTTCCAGCGCTTCCAGCGCCAGCTGTCTCCGTTCTTTGGCGGAACTTTTACGGTAGAGCAGGGGCAGCTCCACGTTATCGAGCACACGCAGGTCGTTGATGAGGTGGTAACTCTGGAAAATAAAGCCGATGGTGCGGTTGCGGAATTGCGCCAGCTGCTTGTCGCTGAGGTTGCCGGCGGTGTTGCCGCCTATGCTGATATTGCCGCGGGTAGGTTCGTCCAGGAGCCCCATAATGTTCAGCAAAGTACTTTTGCCGCAGCCGGAAGGGCCCATGATGGAAAGGAATTCGCCTTTGGGCACTTCAAGATTGATGCTGTTGAGCGCCTGTGTTTCCACCGTGTCTGTCCGGTAGACTTTTTCAATGTTCTGTAAATGTATCATACGTGATCTTTTTATTTTGTTCAAAATCGTATAGGGATAAATAACGCAGTTCATAATAAGCGCCCCAGAAACCGCGCAGCGCCATCACAAAGTCGCGCTTGGCCTGGTCCTTTTCCGCGAAAGCGATGCTGAGGTCCGTAATGCTGAGATTGCCCAGCACATAGCGGCTTTGCGCGATCTCGTACTTTTCCGTGGCAATGCTGTCTGCCAGCGCGCTCAGCGCTACCTGTCCCTTCATCATGTCGAACAGGGTTACCTGTGTTGTAACGGCCTGGGTGAAATTTTGTTTATCCTGTTCCACTTCATACTGCGAAAATTCCAGGTTGGCTTCCGCTGTTTTGGTGCGGGAGCGCGACCGGCCCCAGTCCAGTATGGGGATGGAAAATGCGATCTCCACCAGCTGCTGGTTCTGCGGGTTGCGGTATACTTTGGATACGGACGGCGCGGTGTTCGTATAACCCAGGTTGGCGTTGAGCGTGGCGTTCAGCCCGGTTTCCCCGCGTGCTTTGGCTACGTCCCGTTTTGCTTCCTGTATCCTCCGCATGTACCCGATGGATTCGGCATTGTTGGCGAAGGCTTCCGCCAGCACCCGTTCCGCCTGCACATTCATGTTGATCGCGGTGGGCGGCAGCTCCAGCGAGATCTTTTTGGCCTGTTGCAGGCCCGTATAGGCCCGCAGGTTGAGGCTGGCGATCTCCATGTCGCGTTTGGCGGTTCCGACGGACTTTTCCGCTTTCAGCGCTTCAAGCTGCAATTGTAATATTTCATTGCGGGAAATTTTCCCCAGCGCGAATTTTTCATCGGCAATGCGTTGTATCTGCCGGGTGTTTTGCAGGTTGGCCTCGGCTATCTGGTGGTTCACCTGTGCCAGCAGCAGGTCAAAGAAATAGCCGCTGGCCGTTACGGCGATCAGCTCCATATCTGCAATATACTGCTGGCGGCTTTCCTGGTAGAGTAACGGGGCAATGCGCTTGTCCCACTTCAGCTGGTTGAACTGGAACAGCGGCTGGCTGTAGCCGATCGTATAGGGCACGGCGTTATAGATGGTTGTATTGCGGTCGAAGTCGTCGAACCGCTGCAGCTCGGTAGCGCCGTATATCCTGCCGCCGGTGGCGGTGATACTCTGGCTGAAGGCCAGGTTGAGCGTGGAGTTGTTATTGTGGATGGGCTCGAACTTCACGGTGCCGTTGGGCTGGGTAACGGGCGTGGTGGTTTTCATGAACCCGGGCAATGTGCCGGTAAGCGCCAGCTGGGGCTGGTAATTGGAGCGGTAGGTGCGCCATTCCCAGTATTTCGTTTTCCTGACGGTGATGGCCTGTTTGGAAGCGATGGAGCCGCTGCGGGCCATGTTCACCACCTGGTGCAGGGTAAGCGATATGCTGTCGTCAGCAGTGTTCTGCAGCTCAGAGGCCTTTGCCGGTAACGGCGTTTCGTGCCGCGGAGTGTCCGGCAGGGCGTAGCGGTTTGCAGCAGGCATAGCATCGTGCTGCAAAGTATTCGTGTATACAGTGGCCTTTGCAAGTTGCGCGGTTGTGCAAGCTTCCGCCCAGAGCAATATGATCAGTATCCTTTTCATTTCAGCGTGATTTCGCGGGCGTTCCTGAATTGGCTCATATCCGAGGTGATGATCACGTCGCCGGGACGCACATTGTCTTTCAGCTCCACGTAATCGAAATTGCTCATGCCCGTATGTACCGTGCGGCGAACGGCTTTATTGCCCTGCACCACGAACACCTGCTGGCCTGAAGCGCCTTTGAACGCCGGCCCGTTGGCGATGCGCATTACATTGCTGCCGGTGGCGGTAACGAGGAATACTTCTACTTTCAGGTTGGGCCGCAATTGCGGGTGATGCGGCTCATCCAGCTGTATGTCGAACGTGGCCGCATTGTTCTGCACGGCCGGGTACACGGTCTGGATGCGGCCGCGGATATCTTTATCCTGCACGCGTATCACAACCGGCATCCCGGCTGAAAGCTGGTTCAGGTAGCTGTCTGCAATAGTGCCCGTTGCCTTGAAGCTACCAAGGTCGGCAATGCGCGCCAGCGCTTCGCCTTCACGCACCACCGTGCCGATGTTCTTGTTGATCCAGGTTACGACGCCGCTGCGGCTGGCGGTTACGCTCGCCTGGTCCAGCTTCCGTTTTAATTCTTTCAGCTCCTGCGCCTGTATGGCCGCCGATATCTCGGATTCGCGCATTTCCACTTTCATGGATTGCTGCTTGTTGCGGATATCGTTTTCCAGCTGCACCTTTTCCAGCCGGGCAACTTTGAGGTTCATCTCAGCCTGCTCCACATCTTCACGCGTACCGCCGCCTGCTTTGAACAGGCGTTTGCTGTTCTCCAGGTCTGCCTGCAGCGCATTGATGCGCAGCTGTTTGATCTCGTTATTGCTTTGCAGGTCGAAATAGCTTTTATCCAGCGCCAGCCTTAGCTTGCGGAGCTCGTTCTGCCTGGATTCCAGCTGGAATTTCCCTTTTTCATATTCGCCTTCAATACCGGACTTGTCCAGCTTCAGCAGGCTCTGCCCGGCTTTAATGCTGCTGCCGGCATCGGCCAGCACTTCCTGGATGGAGGCGTTCACCGGGCTGGTGATCACTGCTTCAAATTCGGGCAGTATTTCCCCGGCGGCGTTCAGCGTGTTTTCGATGCTGCCCCTTTCCACGACGGCAGTAGTGATGGCGGAGCGGCTGATAGAAGGGTGCAGCAGGCTGCGGAGGAGGAACACTCCCGCTGCCAGCGCGCCGGCGCAGGCAAGCAGTATGAGGAGGCGTTTTCTTTTCCGTTGTGCAACATAGGCGGCAGGAAGCTCTTTATCCATATGGCGGTTCAAAATTTATCCGCCCTGGTATTTCAATGAAAATGCCAGAATTAAGTAACTTAAAATCAAATTGTTATGGAAAATCAGCTTGCAAAAACTGTCCGATATCGGACAAACTTTCCGGTTCCGGAATTTAATAGCGCCGGGTAACTGAATTCGTACAGGAATAGCCTGCGTGCGAATTTGCCTGGATAGATCGCTGCCCGT
>CBFHAF010000530.1:0-4036 GCA_965653435.1 uncultured Chitinophaga sp. | reverse complement strand
GGGCGGCGAGAGACAGCATGGAGCCGATCTCGTCGTGCAGGCGGTCTGCCAGGGCTTTACGCTCGTTCTCCTCCACGGTCACGATGGTATCCGTTAATGTCTTTTGCTGGGCGTTCATGGCCAGCAGCATGGCTTCTTTTTCTTTCCGGTACGCGGTGAAGCGCGCGGCAAGGCCGAAGGTGATAATGATCATTTCCAGCACCACGCCGGTGAACATGCCGAAGTGCGCGAAAAATTCAGGGAGCTTTATTTTTCCGAAGTGGTAAAGGTTTTCGAACATGATACAGCAGATGAATACACTGGTGCCGGCAAGGTAAATCATAGCCGGGCGGTTGCCTTTCACCGCCTGGGCAATGAGGCCGGCAGTGATGAACCCGATGACCAGCAGCGAAAAAACAGGCAGCGATTTCTGCAGGTAAAAGCTGGCCTGCGCAAACCTGGTGTAGTCCACCGGCCAGAGGGTCGCGATCAGCATGATCAGCCATATTGCCTGGAAAACGACAAAAGGCGTATACATCCAATGCCCTTTCCGGATGCCGGTGAAACCCTTCAGGAACTGCAGGGAAAGTACCAGGTTGGCCAGCACGAATACGGGCCGGGAACGGCTTGCAAAAAAATATGAATCCGGCCAGAGGTAATGGAACCCTAATCCTTTATTCGCCCATATCCACAGCAGCACGCTGCATACATACAGCGCATACCAGCCATAGACATTATCGCCGGTGGTGATGAACAGGAATGTGCCGAAAAGCACAATAAGCAGCACGATGCCGGTGAGTATGCCGTTCACGAGCGCCTCGCCGGCCTGCTGCTCCTGCAATTGCGCCCTGCTGCGGATGATCAGCGGGGCTTGTATGGACTCATGATGTTTGTCTGCTTTTAACAGATATAATGTTGCCCCATCGTCCAGCGGGAAAACAAATGTGTTGTGCACGAGGGGCCGTTGCCGGAAAGGATGGAAGTCGCCGGTAACAGACAGCAGGCGCAGGCTGTCTTTCACCGAATACCATTCCAGGTGGTTGATATGCGCATTGTCCGCCAGCAGCACAAGGCCTTTCGCCGCTACGGTATCCCTCACGGGCAGTGCGATCCAGAACACGGAAGTGGTAAAACCGGGGTTGAGGTAAGCGGATTCAAGCCTGCTGAAGCCGCCGTCCCTGTAAATATCCAGCGCCTGCTGTGCGGTGAGGTTGCGCGCAGTATCTTCCAGCACATGAAAACTGTGTTGCGCCAGAAGGCAGGGAATATGCCAGGCCATAAAACAGATCGCCAGCAGCGCTCTCCGCATAAGTAAGGGATGTTAATCCCGGGCAAGATACTGCAAATCAAAGGATTTGCATACTACACGCTCGTGCTAAAAATGAAGTCACCATCCTGTCGCAAAGAGGTTTCGGGCGCCTTTGATGCCGCAGAGCTGGTATTGGTGGTAAGCCTGCGCCACTTTTTCACGGATAGCCAGGGGCGTTTCGTTCATCAGCCATGCATCCACCATGGCATCGAGGGTGTAGGCTTCAGGCGAAAGCAGGTGGTTGGTCCAGATAAGCGGCCGGGCCCCGGCTTTTTTGATGGCATTGCAGAAGTAAGGTTTGCTGGCGCAGGCGATTATTGCTACCTGCCGGGCCTCGTCGTTTACCGCGGAAGGTGTTTCCGCCATTTCAAAATCCATCAGCCCATTGTGCCCTACAAAACAGATCAGCTGCGCGCCGCCTCCCGCGCGGATCGCCGGTTCGCCGACCGCCAGCGGCTGCTTTCCGGCGGCGTAATCCAGGAAGGTGGAAACGGTCTGTTTCATATGTGCGCCGTCGTATGCGTCCGCCACGAGGAAACAATCTTTGGAGGCGTGTTTGAATACCAGCCGTTCGCAAATGTTCGCGGAAGGGCGGGAAATGGTGCGCAGCAGCTTCCATTCGGGCTGTTTTTTCAGGAATGTTTTAACGCCGTAGCCGCAGCCCCAATAAAGGTTATTGGCGGGGTCCTGCCCGTTGCCGATGCGGGCGGGCACTTTCACGATGCCCTGGTATTTATTGTCGCAAAGGGCAACGAGCACGTGGATGGTCTTTGTTTGAGCGGATAGCAGTTGTGCGCAGCACAGGCAGGCAAGGAAGAACAAAACGCGCATGCGGAATTTTCTTTATAGATGCCGTTGCGCGTTTATTCCATAAAAGGCGGTGTTAATGGATGATCACAACCGGCACATCGGCATTAAAGGCCAGTCTTTTGGTAACGCTTTTATGGAAAAGATCGGCAAAGAAGCCGTATTCGCCGGGGATGGCCAGCAGCAGGTCCGCATTGCTGTCCGCGGCATATTCCTGTATGCCGGTCGCATGGTCTGTATGCTGCACTTCATGGTAGGATCCGGGCAGCAGGTCGAATGCTTTCAGCAGTTCTTCCGGTGCTTCTCCGCTGCTTTCCTCCGTGGATACGTACACCACTTCCAGCGAGGCATCCAGGTCCGTTACGAAAGACCGGATGGCGGTTACCTGGTGTTCCTGCAAAGGCTGTTTTTTATTCCAGGCGAACAGCACACGATGGATCTTTTCATACTCCACCGTATGCGGCACGATCACCAGCGGAAGGGGAGCGGCATTCGCGGCATCGAGCGCGTTGCTGCCAATGAAACGCTGTCCCATCGGGCCTTTCCCGGTAATGCCCATTACGACCGCGGATATCTTTACATCTTTTACCGCATCGTGCAGCCCTTCCAGGAAGGTAAGCGGGCTCACCTGTGTTTCGATGTTCACATACTCCGCCAGCAGGCTTTGTAATTCCTGCTTCACCTGCGCCATCTGCCGGTCCAGTTCCTGCTGGAACTCGGGCGTATCGGTGGGGATCATGGCGAGCACGGTGCTGGTAGCCTGGGCGGGAATGCCGTAAGCGTGGAACAGCACGATGTCTGTCGCCTTTGCCTGCCGCGCGAAAGAAACGGCGTAGCGGGCGGCGTTGAATGCCGTGTCTGAAAAGTCTGTCGGTACAAGTATTTTTTGCATGGGGAAAGTGTTACAGGAAGATAACAAAACCTGTGCCCGGTGGTTGAAATATATCAGAAAAACCACAATAAATAGTAGCTTTGCGCGCGGCTTTCCCGCATTTTTACTGATCTAAATTTTAACATATCCGCATGTCCGTTCAAATTGATGTAGTTATACCTTCATTCAGGCTGGAAGAGCATTACCTGCTGCCCATCCTTTCCCTGAAAAAACCTGCGGATACGGAGATCAGGTTCTTCCTCGTGGCGGACAATCCAACGATCGTTCCTTCGCCCGCCATCCGGCAGCTGGTAGACAACCGGCGGGTATTTCTCTCCATCAATCCTGAAAATCTCGGCGCCGCCCGCACCCGCAATAAAGCTATGGAAATGGGCAGCGCTGAATGGATATTATTCCTCGACGACGATATCACCGTTCCGCCCGATCTTCTTGAAATTTACGCGGAAGCGATCCGCAAGCACCCGCAGGAAATCGGTTTCATCGGGCTGGTGAACATGCCGCCGCCGGTGAAAGCGTTTTCGCACGCTATTGTGGCCAGCGGCAGCATGGATATTTTCAGGATCGCGAAAGACAGGGAAGGCTTTGCATGGGGCGCCACGGCCAATATGATGATCAGCCGCAAGGCTATGGGAGAGATGCGGTTCTCTGAGATTTACCCGAAAGCGGGAGGAGGGGAAGATGTGGATTTTTTTATCAATATCCGCGAACGGAATAGTTATGCGGACTTCCGTTCTTTACCCGGAGCAGCTGTAGAGCATCCCTGGTGGAACAACGAAGCGGTCAATTTTAAACGGCCCTTCCGGTACGGCATTGGCAACAGCCGGCTGCCGGAACGCAATCCCCGGTACGCCTACCACGATTTCCCCAATACGATCGAAACCATATTCCTCGCGCTGCTGGCAGGCATTGTGGCCGCTATCGCCAAGCCCTCGCTGCTGCCGGCTATCGGCTGGTTCATTGCCGGGGCGGTGGTGATTGAAGTGATTGCCGGGGCAGTGCAGTCCGCCAAAAGAAAGGCCAAACCCAGCATTGCGGTGTATTATTACCTG
>CBFHAF010000529.1:0-4040 GCA_965653435.1 uncultured Chitinophaga sp. | reverse complement strand
AAAACACCCGCTTCTTTCGGAAAGATCAAACCGGAAGATTTCAGCAAAGCGCCCTACCAGATCGATTCTTCAGCCAGCGCGGTCGTGATTGCGGACGTGGGCTCCAGCTCATTCGAATCGGGGCAGGACGATTTTATGCAGGTGTTCAAACTCTACCAGCGCGTACACATCCTCAATAAGAACGGGTACGGCCGCGCCAATATCACCATCCCCATCCGCACCGAGGGAACCAAGGAAGAAAGGGTGGTGAACCTCAAAGCAGTGACCTACAACCTGGAAAACGGCAAAGTGGTGGAGACCAAACTGGAAAGCAAATCCGTGTTCACCGAAAAGCTGGATAAGAACTACAGCCTCAAAAAATTCACGCTGCCCGCGGTGAAGGAAGGTTCCATCATCGAATACACCTATACGATCAACTCGGAATTCCCGCGCGACCTGCGGTCATGGTCGTTCCAGTCTACCGAAGCACCCGTGCTCTGGAGCGAATACGAAGTAACGCTGCCGGAATATTATGAATACATCTTCCTCAGCCAGGGGTACCATCCCTTTCATATCAAAGACAGTGAGAATTCCCGCAAGACCTACAGTTTCAGGGTGCCTGAAAACGACGGTTATGGCGGAGGCAGCGGCACGCGCTCGCAGAACGTGACCGTTAGCCCCGGCATCACCCGCCACCGCTGGGTGATGAAGGACGTGCCGGCGCTGAAGGAAGAAAATTATGTGACCACGCTCAATAACCACATCAGCTCCATAGAATTCCAGCTCTCGGCTATCCGCTTCCCCGAATCGCCGGTGCGCCAGATCATGAGCACCTGGCCGAAATTCACGGAAGAGCTGCTGAAACACCCGTATTACGGCGAAGACATCGCCAAAAACAACGGCTTCCTGTCGGACCAGGTGGAGGAACTGACGAAAGGCGCAGCAGGGCCGAAAGAAAAAGCGGAAAAGATATACGGTTTCGTGCGGGACAACTATACCTGTACAGATTACTCCGCCATCGTTGGCACGCAAGGGCTGAAAACGACCTTCACCAAACGCAACGGGAATGTGGCGGACATCAACCTGCTGCTCACCGCCATGTTGCTCAAAGCCGGTCTCAATGCGGCGCCGGTAATGCTCAGCACGCGCGCGCACGGCAAAACCTACCCGATCTATCCCATCCATTCCAAGCTGAACTATACCGTGGTTTGCCTGGATGTGGACGGCGCCGAATATTTTATGGACGCCACCCGCCCGTACCTGGGCTTCGGCAAGCTCCATTCGTCCGCCTACAACGGCCACGCCCGCAAGATCAACGCTGAAGCCACGCCGCTGAGCTTTGAAGCGGATTCGCTGCGGGAAGCCACGGTAACCGGCATCTTCATTTCGCCGGACGAAAAAGGCGAATTCACCGGCCATTACCAGCGCCAGCTCACTTATTTCGAGTCGTACGACCTGCGGTCACGCATCAGGGAAAAAGGGGAGGAGGACTATTTCAAGGAAGTGGCGAAAGGTTTTATGTCCGACATTGAGCTGAAGAACGGAACGATCCGCAACCTGAAAGATTACAGCGAGCAGGCGGTGGTGGAATATGATTTTAAGCTGACGGGAACAGACGAGGGCGGCATGCTTTACCTGCACCCCATGTTCTCCGAATCGCTGCGCAGCAATCCCTTCAAATCCGCTGTGCGCACGTATCCTGTAGAAATGCCCTCGGTAAACGATATCAACTTCACCCTCAGCTTCCAGGTGCCGGAAAACTACACCGTGGAAGAAATACCGAAATCAGCCATCGTGAAATACAACGACGGTGAAGGCGTGTTCCAATACATCGCGCAGCAGCAGGGCAGCCTGATCCAGCTGCGCTCCCGCATCAGGCTCAGCCGCGCCCTGTATGCGCCGGATGAATATGACGGCCTCCGGGAGTTTTTTGACATCGTGGTGAAAAAACACGGTGAACAGATCGTTTTAAAGAAAAAATCATGAGACTGACCGCATTTTTATTACTGTGCAGTATCACGGCATCGGCCGCGGACCCGCAATACCCCGTAAGCGCCATTCCCGAAGCTTTGCTGAAGAACGCGGACGTGGTGCAGCGCGTGGAAGAAGTGACCATGAAGCTGAACGATATCAGGGACATGCGGGTGACGCACAAAGTAGTGCTCACCATCCTGAATGAAAAAGGCGATAAATATTCCGGTTTCAGCTCCTGGTACGACAAATACCGCGAGATCACAGAGTTCCGCGGCGCCCTGTACGATGCGTCGGGCAAGCAGCTCCGCAAGCTCAAACAAAGCGAAGTGAGCGACCGCAGCGGCGTAAGCGACAACAACCTGATAGACGACAGCCGCATCAAATCGCACGATTTCTACTACAAAGTATACCCTTACACCATCGAATACGAAGTGGAAACGCGCTTCCGCAGCACCGCCGGCTTCCGCTCCTGGGTACCCCAGGGCACGGACAACTACGCCGTGGAGCACAGCCGTTTATCCGTGACCGTGCCCGCTGAATACAACCTGCGTTACAAACAGTTCAACTACAACGGCGGGCCCGTTCAGGTTCCCGGCAAAGGAAACAAAACCTTTGTGTGGGAAGTGAAGAACATCCCCGCGCAAAAAGAAGAGCCGCTGGCAGGGCCATGGAGAATGCGTTCCGTAATGGTATACCTCGCGCCCAGCGATTTCGCTTTCGGCAGCTATACCGGCAAAATGACCACCTGGGACGACTTCGGCAAATTCCAGCGTACGCTCAACGAAGGCCGCGACGTGCTGCCGGACAATATCAAAGCCTCCGTTCACCAGCTTACGGACAACGTGCAGGACCCGCGCGAGAAAGTACGCGTCCTCTACGAATTCATGCAGCAGAATACGCGCTACATCAGCATCCAGCTGGGCATTGGCGGCTGGCAGCCTTTCGATGCCGCCTATGTGGCCGCCAAACGTTACGGGGATTGTAAAGCGTTATCGAATTACATGTATTCCCTGCTGAAAGAAGCAGGCATCCGCTCGCATTATACGCTGGTGAAAGCCGGCGAGGGCGAAACGGACCTGATAGAGGATTTCGCGGTGGACCAGTTCAACCACATCATCCTTTGCGTGCCCATGGCGAAAGATACCGTATGGCTGGAATGCACGAACCAGACCATGCCGGCCGGTTACCTCGGCGACTTTACGAACGACCGCCCTGTGCTATTGGTAACTGAAAACGGCGGCAAGCTGGTGCGCACACCAGCCTACACCCTGGAACAGAACCTCCAGCTGCGCCATCTCACAGCCGTGCTGGACGAGAACGGCACCCTCACCGCCACTTCCGCCACCAGGTTTACCGGCCTGCAGCAGGACTGGTACCATGCCCTCGTTACCAGCGTTTCCGCGGAAAAGCAGCTTGAGATACTCAAGGAAAAACTGAACCTTCCCAGCTACGACATCCGCAAATTCCAATACACGCCGCATCCGCAGGCCCGGCCAGTTCCGGAAATGACGGAGGACCTGGAGCTTACCGCTGCCAATTACGCCGTGCTCAGCGGCAAAAGGCTCTTCATTGTGCCCAATGTGCTGAACCGCAACACGACGAAGCTCGCGCAGGACGATGCCCGCAAATCCGACATCTGGCTGCGCACGGCAAGCCGCGATGTGGATACCGTGGAGATCACTATCCCCGACGGTTACACGCCCGAAGCCATGTTCCCGCCCGTAACGCTGGAGACCCGTTTCGGGAAATACCAGGCCAGCGTGAAAGTGGAGGGGAATAAGATCACCTACATCCGCACCTGCGAGCTGAAGGCCGGGCAATACCCCGCAAAGGACTACAAGGCGCTGGAAGAGTTCTTCAGCACGATCTACAAAACTGACAGGAACAGGGTCATCCTGGTAAAAAAGGAAGCATAAAAAAGAGGGCTGCAAAAGCCCTCTCTTCATTTTATTGTATGCAGTTTGAATGGGAATTATTTCTCGCGTACCCCTACGGATATTCTCCTGTCTTTCTTACGTTCTTCATCCGGCGCATCTGCCGCGGCTTTCGCGAACTGTGAGCCGTAACCTTCCGCGCCCAGCAATTGC
>CBFHAF010000528.1:0-4044 GCA_965653435.1 uncultured Chitinophaga sp. | reverse complement strand
GGACCCGCGGAAAATGTGGAAGTACAATGAAAAGGATTTTGCCGAAGCAAAGTTTTTTAAGACGTACCAGAAAATGTATGAAGACGTGTTCAGGAATTGCAATAGAGTGCCGTGGATCATTGTACCGAGCGATCATAACTGGTATAAGGAATTCCTCATCGCACAAACGGTAAGGGATACACTGAAATCGCTGAAGATGAAGTTCCCGAAGCTGCCCAAATCAAAAAATAATGCGGAGAAAAAAGTATAAATCATTAATCTTGCAGACATTATAGCACCATTTCTTAACTCTAAAACCTCAGCGTATGTCTTTTTTCAGTGAATTTAAAGCCTTTGCCATGAAGGGGAACGTGATCGACCTGGCGGTGGGTATCGTGATCGGTGCCGCCTTCGGGAAGATCGTAAACTCGCTCGTGGAAGCCATCATTATGCCGATAGTCGGGATATTGCTTAAAGGTGTTGATTTCAAAGGACTAATGATAAAGGTGGGCGAGGCTGAAGTGAAATATGGGCTGTTTATCCAATCTGTTGTGGAATTCATCATTGTAGCCTTCGCAATCTTCCTGGTGGTGAAAGCGATCAACCGGATGAAAAAAGAAGAACCCGCTGCGCCCGCAGAACCGGTACTCACCACGCAGGAAAAGCTGCTGATGGAGATCCGCGACGAACTCAAACAAAAATAATCCACTTTTTTTTATACAACGGTTGGCTGCCCCTGCGGCCAACCGTTCACTATTACACCTGTATAACCGATCGTATCATGAAGAAATTCAAATGGCTCTTAATGGTGTGCATACTGGCATGTTTCACCGTAAAAGCGCAAGACGACAGCATGAAAAAAATCCGCGAGGAAGCTGCCGCGAAACTCAAGAACACCGAAAAAGACACCACCGGCAGGCTATGGAAAAAAGGCGGCACCTTTGGCCTCACCTTCAACCAGGGATCGCTCACCAACTGGGCCGCGGGTGGCGACAAGCTCTCCCTTTCCATGCTGGGCACCTTTGCAGGATTTGCAAACTACAAGAAGGGTAAACACAACTGGGACAATAACATCGACCTCGCTTACGGTTATGTGAACACTACCAGCCTTGGCACCCGCAAAAGCGACGACCGTATAGACCTCACGTCAAAATATGGCTACGAGATCGGCAAAAGCTGGTACCTCAGCGGCCTGCTCAACCTGCGGACCCAGTTCACCGAAGGTTACCTCTACCCGACGGACTCCACCAAGGAATTCGTGTCCAAATTCTTCGCCCCGGCCTATATCATCCTCTCCCCGGGCGTGGATTTTAAGCCGAACGATGAGTTTTCGCTCTTTATGTCCCCCATCACCGCCCGCTGGGTAGTGGTTATGGACGATACCCTTTCCGCTAAAGGTTCTTATGGGGTAGACACCGGCAAACACGTGAAATCCGAGTTCGGCGCCTACGTATCCGCCACCTGGAACAAAGAGATCATGAAAAATGTCACCTATAAATCAAAGTTGGAGCTGTTTTCCAACTATAAACACAACCCCGGCAACGTCGATATATTCTGGACCAACCTGATCGCCCTGAAGGTAAACAGGTGGATATCAGCCAATATCAGCTGGGATATGATCTACGACGACGATGTGCGGGTGTTCGAGAACAAGGAAACCGGCGCCATGGGCCCCCGCCTGCAGATAAAGCAGACGATCGGGGTGGGGCTGACGGCTAAATTCTGATTCCCCCGGAAATTCATTATTTTTGATAAACCTGTCGGCCCCGCCCGGCAGGTTTTATTATTTAAAATATGAGTAACGATCCGGAAATATATAAAATCAAGCTCCCCCAGTTCGAAGGGCCTTTCGACCTGCTGCTGTTCTTCATTGAAAGGGACGAGCTGGACATCTACAATATACCCATCTTCAGCCTCACCAAGGACTTCCTGGATTACATCCACCATATGGAACACCTGAACATCGAGCTGGCCAGCGAATTTATCCTCTTCATCTCCACCCTCATGCGCATCAAAGCTAAAATGCTGCTGCCGCGCAAGGAGGTGGACGAAGCCGGGAACGAAATAGACCCGCGCCAGGAGCTGGTGGACAAGATCCTTGAATACAAACGATTCAAGCAGGCTGCCGCCGAGCTGGCCGAGCAGGAAGCGGACCGCATGCTGCAGGTAAAAAGAGGGAATATCGCAAAGGAGCTGGCCGAAATAGGAGAAGCCACCAGCGAGGGCTCGGAAGTGCAGACGCTTACGCTCTTCAAGCTCACCAAAACCTTCGAAAAGGTGATGCAGCGTGTGAAAGAGCGCAGCAACAAGCCGCAGCACGTTGTGTACAAGTATGATTACACCATGGAAGGCTCCAGGGAATATATGATGGACCTGGCGCGTACCGAAAAGACCATGGCTTTCGAAAAGATCTTCGACCATTGCAAGGACCGCGTGCATGCCATTTTCCTGTTCCTCGGCATGCTGGAGCTGGTGCAGGCCAAATACCTGAGCATTATGGTGGGTGAAGGCAGGAATAATTTTATCATTGAATACGTGGACCCTTCCGAAAGACCGGAAGACGCTCCCGTAGTATTTGAAGAATAAACATATGGCGGAAAAAAAAGAACAGATCGGGGTAGTTTCACTATCAGAATACGCCCACGTGGCGGACGAGCAGAATGAGTTCAGCGTGTCCACGCTTTGCAACCTGGGCTGCGCATTTTTCGACCACCAGTCTGCCCCGCACCGGCATAACTTTTACACTATTTACTGGATCAAAAAAGGCGAGCTCACCCATACGATCGATACGGTGACCCACGTGGTAAAACGCAACACGCTGTTTTTCCTCTCGCCCGGGCAGGTGCATCAGCTGAAGCTGTCCGAGAAGGTAGACGGTTACATGATCGCCTTCCACGACTCCCTCATGTGCCCCAGCGACCAGTCTGACATGGCCAGCGTGCGCAAAGGCCTTTTTGTGAACGATGCTTTCAGTTCCGTTATACACCTGAGCGACCCGGACGATGAAAAGGAACTGGAATGGATGGTGCAGCGCATGATGCGGGAAATAGAAGCCAAAGCGCCCAACTATGCGGTGGCTTTCCAGAACCTGCTGCAATATTTCCTGATCGTGGCTTCGCGGCATACCACCACGCCAGTGACCGTGATCCCGGAATACCAGGCAAAGCACAACAGCGCCCTTTTTATGAACTTTAAGACGCTGATCGAGGAAAAGTACAAGGAGCTGAAGAACGTGTCTGAATACGCCGCTTTGCTGCATATAAAGCCAGTGCTGCTGAACGAGATCAGCAAGTCGCTGTCTGGCATCACGGCCGGAGAGCATATCCGCAACCGCGTGATCCTGGAGGCACAGCGGTATCTCTATAACACAGACCTTACGGCCAAGGAGATCGCCTATAAACTGGGATTCGAAGACCCGCATTATTTCTCCCGCTTCTTTAAAAAATATACCAACCAGTCGCCCTCCGAATTTAAGGAGTTGGCAAGAGTTTAAAAAATTGATTTACAGTTAATTATGATTTTTGGGCCTTTCTGGCACAGAGAATTTGTGTTTTTTTACCTCCAGATCAAGTCCACCCCATCTCCACGTCAACCCCACTTATACTCCGGCTACGCTTCGCTTTCCTGAGTATGTCACGATAAAGCACCTGGTGTTAATATAGCACCATTCATAATTTTACAGCCTGATTTTCAATTACTTGTTTATGCAGATAAAAAAAGTGCACCGTTTAACGCTTTCTATCCATTCTTATTAGATGTTGCAACATGTAATTTTGTGTTGTCTTTAAGGAGATACACAACATGAAAAGCACAAAACAAGTAGCAAAGATTTATGAAGGCGCCCAGACCCATATGGTGGGCGATGGATTCAGGGTGCAGAACCTCTTCCCGAACGGTAACCGCATCGGCAGCAGGCAGCTCAGCCCCTTTTTCCTTCTTGATTACGCTGCGCCTCATTATTTCCCGCCTTCAGACCAGCCGCGTGGGGTCGACGAGCATCCGCACCGTGGTTTTGAAACAGTGACCATCGCCTACCAGGGCGCGCTGGAGCACCGCGATTCCGGC
>CBFHAF010000527.1:0-4046 GCA_965653435.1 uncultured Chitinophaga sp. | reverse complement strand
GGTATACGAGATACCCGAAGGTGAAAAACAAAGCAAGGGCCGTGCGATCCAGAACCTGATCACCCTGCCGTCCGACGATAAGATCCGCGCGATCATAGACATCAAGGACCTGAACGACAAGGATTTCATCAACAACCACTATATTGTACTGTGCACCCGCAACGGTATCATTAAAAAGACCCTGCTGGAAGAATTCAGCCGCCCGCGTGCGAACGGCGTGAACGCCATTACGGTGAACGACGGCGACCAGCTGCTGGAAGCCAAGCTCACCAACGGTAACAGCGAGATCATGATGGCCATCCGCAGCGGCCGAGCCATCCGTTTCCCCGAAAATACCGTGCGCGACACCGGCCGCGGCGCCATCGGCGTAAGGGGTATCGAGGTGGATAATGAGAGCGACGAAGTGGTTGGTATGATTTGTGTTGATAAGGAAGATAAATCCAGGACCGTACTGGTGGTATCCGAAAAAGGGTTCGGCAAGCGGACCGAGATCGAGGAATACAGGATCACCAACCGCGGGGGGAAAGGCGTGAAGACCATCAGCGTTACCGAAAAGACAGGGCCGCTGATCGCTATCCTGGACGTTACCGAAAACAACGACCTGATGATCACCTGTAAATCCGGCATCACCATCCGTATGGCGGTGGGCGACATCCGCGAGGCCGGCCGCGCCACTCAGGGCGTAAGGCTGATCAGGATGGACGAAAGCGACGAAATAGCCGCAGTAGCCCGCCTGGACGAAGAGGAGGAAGTGCTGGAATCAGTGGAAACCGTTGCAGGTTCCGAGATATCGGTGGATGAAGGGGAACAGGAAAGCGGTGATAATGGTGAAAATAATGCTTCGGAAAACACAGGAGACGAAGAAGAAACCAATGCATAAAAAATTTCAACCTTAAACAATAATTACAAAAAACCTGAGCCACATGAAAAAACTATTTGTATCTCTGCTGTTTTGCGGCGTAAGCTTCGCTGTAGTGGCGCAAAAGGCAAAGATTAACAGTGCGGATGAGGCATTGAAAGGCGATAAGATCGACCAGGCAAAAGCGGATATCGAGGCGGCACTTGCAAATGAGAAAACTAAAGACGATGCCCGTGCATGGTACGTTAAAGGGAAAATCTATGAGACCGTAGCGCTGAAGAACAAAAGCGCGGCTGACGCAGAAACAGCTTACGATGCTTTCAAAAAAGCCCTTGAGATCAATCCCAAGCTCCCCGAAGCGCTGCTGGAAATGAATAACCGCATGTTCAACGTATATGCTACCATCGGCAATGCCGGTTATGGCAACCTCAACGAACAGAAATGGGATTCTTCCTACCAGTATTTCAAAAAAGCAGGCGAAGTACGTGACTATTATAATGGCAAAAACCTCGGCGGCAGCATTCCTACGGACACTGCCATGGTGTTTTACGCAGGTTATGCCGCACAGCAGGCCGGTAAAAAAGACGAGGCATTCGAAATGCTGAAAAAAGCAGCGGCCCTCAAATTCAAGAACGAGCCCGCCCTTTATGTAGTGCTGGCACAGCAATATGAAGAAAGAGGCGACAATGCAAACTGGCTGGCCACGATCGATTCCGCGAAAGCCATGTTCCCGGCAGATAAACGTTTTGCAGACATGGAAATGCTGTATTACAGCAAAACCGGCAAAACGAACGAGCTGTTGACCATGATGGAAAAGAAAGTGAACGACAACCCGAACGATTTCGCCCTGGTGCTGGATTACGCTATCCGCGTGGATAACGTGGCCAACCCCCGCGACGAAAAAGGCGCAGACCAGCCCAAGCCCTCCAACAACGACGAGCAGATGAATAAAGCTGAATACGTGTACAAAAAAGCGCTTGCCCTGAAGGCAGACGATGCTACCGCCAACTTCCAGCTGGGCGCGCTGTACTTCAACCGCGCGGTTGCCTTCAACAAGGAGCTGAACGGCCTGGACAGCAAGCAGCAAAGCTCTCCCAAAGCAAAAGAACTGCAAACGAAAGTACAGGGCCTGATGGACCAGAGCCTGCCTTATTTCGAGAAAGCCGACGCTGGCTTCTCCGCAATGGGCAAACTGGAACCCAGCGACAAACGCACTTATGAAAGCGCGCTGTATGCACTGCAAAAGATCTACGCTATCAAGAACATGAACGATAAAGTAGATGTAGTGAAGAAAAAGCTGGAAAGCCTGTAATCCGTTACAACATAAAAATCTTAAAGGCAAGGGGCAACCCTTGCCTTTTTTGTTGCCCCATGCTGTTTGCATTATTCCACAATGCTGTTGGTCAAATCCATTTGCCTGCTTCTGCTTGTTGTTTCCAAGTTAACCTATATCAATCCCTTAAACATTTCCCTCAATTCTATGCATAATTGATACGGCTATTGGCATAATAATTACCCATAAACAGGAGAGAGTCATGTAATTATTCACTTAACCATATCAAATCCTTAATTTATGGTCACACAAGCAAAAACTACCGGAACTCAGGAAGCAACCAGGCATCATGGTACGTATCAGGATGACCAGGCAACGCGGCATACACGTATGCGCAGCGAGGATGATTCAGAATTTGATGACGACGACAATCAAAAGCTGGAGGGCTATGACGAAAACGAATTTGATGCAGACGACCGCCGTAACCGCCGGGAAGCTGCCCTGGCCGACGGGGATGCCGCTGCACACGAGCAACCGCAAAAGCGGACGCCCAGCAGGCGCGGATTTGCTGCCATGGATAAAGAAAAACAACGGGCAATCGCCAGCAAAGGCGGTAAAGCCTCACATGGCGGTGGACGCAAGCCCAGTAAAAATCGCTAGTGTCTGAAAACACTTTAAAAAAGCGTGTACCACATGGTACGCGCTTTTTTGTGCACCCTTTTCATCGATCTGTACACTCCGGGGCCTGTAAAATAACCGTACTTTGTTACCTTATAAACGATGACACATGAAAGCAGTAGCCATACAGGAATTTAAAGCAACACCCCGGGTGATGGAGCTTCCGGAGCCTCCCGTGAAAGAAGGCACCGTTAAAATAAAGATCGCCGCCGCCGGCCTGAACCCTTTCGACTGGAAGCTGATAGACGGAATATTGAAGGATCATATGCCGCATGTTTTCCCCATGATCCTCGGCACGGATGCGGCCGGTGTGGTGGTGGAAACCGGGGCCGGGGTAACGCGTTTCAAAGCGGGAGACAAAGTGTATGGCCAGGTGATCCACGCGCCGGTAGGCGAAGGCGCTTATGCTGAATTCGTGACCGTGCCCGATACCATAGCTATGGCCAAAGCCCCTGAAAAGATATCCCTCGCGGATGCCGCCGCAGCGCCCACCGCGGGTATGACGGCGATGCAGCTGCTGGACAGGTCCGGCCTGCAAACCGGGCAAACGCTGCTGCTCATCGGCGCCACCGGCGGTGTAGGCTCTTTCACGGTGCAGGTGGCCAAAGCAAGGGGCATCAAAGTAATTGCCACGGTTTCCAGCGAAGAGGATGCTTCGCGGATGAAGACCCTTGGCGCCGCTGAGACCATCGATTATAAAAAAGCGCCCGTAGAAGAGCAGTTCCCGGGCGGAGCGGATGCATTGATAGACCTGGTAAGCAACAAGGCCGGTTTTGCAAAGCTCCTTGCACTGGTGAAACGTGGAGGAGCCGCGCTCACCACGCAGTTCGTGGCAGACAAAGCGGCGTTAAAAGAACAAGGCCTCCAGGGAGGCAACTTCGAGACCGAGGCCAGCCCCGCCGCGCTCGACGCCTTGCGCGGGCTGATCGATTCCGGCGCGATCGGGATACCGGTGGACCGGAAGATCCCGCTGGAACAGGCGTCCGCAGCCATTGCAGAGTGCCGCGAGCGGAAGAGCAAAGGAAAAACGATCATCCTGGTGGATGAAGGGTTATAGCTATAATTCCTCCCTTAATTTTTTCGGTAAACCAGCCACCACCAGGTCGTATGATTTGCGCGTCCATTCCAGCAGCAGCTTGTCCGGGATGGAACCGTCGAATGTTACAGTGTTCCAGTGCTTTTTATTCATGTGATAGCCGGGCGTAACGCCTTCATATCTTTCCCGCAGTTCCACGG
>CBFHAF010000526.1:0-4053 GCA_965653435.1 uncultured Chitinophaga sp. | reverse complement strand
CCAGCAGGACTGGCAGGAAGCTTCCCGCATCATCAACACCAATTATACCGGCGCAGTATCCATCCTCAATATCGCCGCCGAAGCCATGGCCGCCCGCGGCAACGGCACCATCATCGGCATCAGCTCCGTGGCCGGCAACCGCGGCAGGATGAGCAATTACCTCTACGGCAGCGCAAAAGCGGGTTTCACGGCATATCTTTCCGGCCTGCGCAACCGCCTGTTCCATAAAGGCGTGCACGTTATGACCGTGCAGCCCGGCTTTGTGGACACGCAGATGACCCAGCACCTTACCCTTCCGCCATTGCTCACGGCAAAACCGGCGGAGGTCGCCAACGATATATTCAGGGCTGCCGGTAAGAAGAAGAACGTGATCTACACCAAATGGTTCTGGCGGTACATCATGCTCATCATCACCAGCATTCCCGAATTCATGTTTAAAAAGCTGAAGCTTTGAAGAACGTAATTGCTTTTTTCGACTTCGACGGTACCATTACCAGCAAAGACACCCTTTTTGAGATCATCCGGTTCCAGAAAGGGCCTGCTGCGCTGTATGCGGGCATGGCATTGCTTTCTCCCCTGCTGGTGATGTTCAGGCTGAAGCTCATCAGCAACCACCGCATGAAGGAGACCGTGCTGCAGTTCTTTTTCCGCAATACCCCGCTGGATGTGTTCCAGCAGCAATGCAACGACTTCTGCCGCCTGCGCCTCCCCGCGCTGCTGCGGCCCAAGGCCCTCAACGCCATCGCCTGGCACCAGGCCGAAGGGCATAAGGTCTATATCGTGACCGCCTCCGCCGAAAACTGGGTGGCGCCCTGGAGCGAAACCCTCGGCATCCCCTGCCTGGGCAGCCGCCTCCAGATCAACGACGGCCGCGTTACCGGCCTGCTTACCGGGCCCAACTGCAACGGCAACGAAAAAGTGTGCCGCATCCGCGAAGCCGTGCACCTCACCACCTTCGAAACCGTGTACGCCTACGGCGACAGCAACGGCGACCGCGAAATGCTGGCCCTCGCACAGCATAAGGGATTTCGTGCATTCGAATAAAATAATTTGAGTATTTTCAGGCATTGTTACCTCCCAGAAACAAACTGCCATGCCTGCACGAAAAAACCTTATTCCGGAAGACTTCACCGGCCATCCGCGCGTAACCGCCGTGCTGGAGCAGCTGGCCGACGCAAAAGACCGCCCCGGCGAACCGCGTTACAATTTCAAAGACCTGGTCGTTTCCGATACATTTGACGCCGAAGGGCATCAGTATGTAAACCTCGTGCAGGAAGGCGGTGGCGTGCTGGGCGTGGCGCTCGTAGGATACGCCTACATCCTCGAAAAAGCCGGCATCCGTTTCATGCGCCTCGCGGGCACCAGCGCGGGCGCCATCAACACCATGCTCATGGCCGTGGTGAAGCCGGACAAATCAAAGAAGCTCACCAGCTCCGAACGCATCCTGCAATACCTCTGCGATAAACCCTTCTTCGATTTCGTGGACGGCCACCCTTTCGCCAAATGGCTCATCAAAACCGTGATCAGCACCACGAACTTCGGCGCGCGCGTGCGCAAAGCCGCCATCGTTACCGCCATCATGCTGGGAGGCCTGCTGCTGCTGGACATTGTGGCCACTGGCCTGCGCAACAAATACCCCGTATTCCACGGCATCGCCATTACATCGTATATCCTTACAGGCATTTTGCTCATGGCAATGGGCCTGGCGGGCGGGTATTTCGCCTACCTGTTCCAGCGGCTGAAGAACCGCGGCTTCGGCATCAATCCCGGCAGGAACTTTACCGACTGGATCAGCATGATACTCGAAGAGAACGGCGTGAGAACGATTGCGGACCTGGAACGCGCGGCAGGCCAGGCGCCGGAAGGCCTGCACATCCGCAGCAGCTTCATCGACCCGAAGGTCAGGCACGACCCGCTCAAAGGCCTCGTGCCGGATATCACGCTCATTACCTCCGATATTATTACGCAGAACAAAATTGAATTCCCCCGCATGTGGGACCTGTTCAGGGTTACCAAAGACTCCCTGCACCCCGCCGAATTCGTGCGCGCATCCATGAGCATTCCCATCTTCTTTGAATCGCATATTATCAGGGACATCCCGAGAGACCATCCGGACATCAAGGCCAGCTGGGCCAGGCACCTGCTGATGGAACCGAAGGACATTCCCAGCTCCGTGCGTTTCGTGGACGGAGGCGTGCTGTCCAACTTCCCGATCAATATCCTTTACAACCCGGAAGTGATCGTGCCGCGCCTGCCCACCTTCGGCATCGAGCTGGACGACGCAACGCCCGAGGATATTTCGCAGAACCGGGCGGACCAGCTGAGCCTGGGCAGCTATCTCGGCAAGCTGTTCAACACCGTGCGGTATTATTACGACAAGGATTTCCTGATCAAGAACAACCTGTTCCGCAAAGGTATCGGCGTTATCAAAGTACCGGATTTCAACTGGCTGGACTTCAACATTTCCGGCGACAAACAAAAAGAGCTGTTCATCCGCGGCGCGGAAGCCGCGCGCGACTTCCTGCTGCAATTCAAATGGGAAGAGTATAAACAGGCCCGCATCATCGTTCACGAAGCCGTGAACACCTCCGACAACGACGCGAGGGAAAAGCTGAGCACGCGGGCGCGAAATATTTGACCATGCTTTATTTCCTGATCACCTACACCATCGTGCTTGTCACGGCCATCTGGATGACGAGGATCGCCCGCCGCTTCTTTTTCCGCGACAGGGACGGCCTTCGCCGCATCTTCAATATCCTGGACCTGCAGTTCCCCGTGTCGGACACTGAGCTTACCTCCATGATCCGCGACATGCTGCCCGGCGTGCGGAAAGCCGTACGCCTGCATTTGTGGGTCGATTTCCTGTTCATGGCCGGCCTCTACCCTTCCATTGCCCTGCTTTGTTACATGCTGGGAGAAAAAACCGGCATGGGCATTTATTTCTTCTGGATAATCGGCATTTTACAGGGCGGGGCCTGGCTTTGTGATATCCTGGAGAACGTCTTCCTGCTGCGGAAACTGAGAAAACCCGAGGCGGACAAACAATTTCCCACGTATAGTTTTTTTGTTTATACCAAGTTCATCATCGTTTACACCGGGCTGGGCGTCACCCTGCCCGTAGGATTTTATTTCTGGATGACGGGCGACTTCTCATCCGCCACAGTGCCCTATGCCATGGCCCTTCTGGCAGAGACCGCCCTGGCAGTGTGGCTCCTGAACCGGGTACGCTGATACAATATTTTCCCGCGCCGTTCGTCTACTCCAGCAGGAAAGCTTTAATTTCAACTTATGGAGAAAGGGCAAAAACGCTCAAAGATCACCTTTACCGGTATCCGCAAGGCATTACGATTGTACGAATACGCCAAACCTTACCGCTGGCAGTTTGCCATCGGGCTGATCATGTTATTATTGTCCAGCAGCGCAAGCCTGGCCTTTCCCAAACTGCTGGGCGACCTGATCAACCTCGGCGACGAAAAGCGGCTGCTGCAGGAAATAGACCGCGTAGGCCTGATACTGGCCGCCGTGCTCGTTTTACAGGCCCTGTTCTCCTACCTGCGCGTGCGCATTTTTGTGAGCGTGACCGAAAAAACGCTGGCAGCCCTGCGCCAGGCCACCTACAGCCACCTGGTGCGCCTGCCCATGAAGTTCTTCGCCGAACGGCGCGTGGGAGAGCTCAACAGCCGCATTTCCTCCGATATCAGCCAGCTGCAGGACCTGTTCACCACCACCCTCGCTGAATTCCTGCGGCAGGTGATCGTGATCGTGGGCGGCATTGCGCTGCTGTGGATCACCTCCTGGAAACTGACGCTTTTCATGCTGGCCATCGTGCCCGGTATCAGCGTGCTGGCCGTGGTTTTCGGCAAGCTCATCCGCCGGTATTCCAAAAAAGCGCAGACGCAGATCGCAGAATCCAATACCATCGTTGAAGAAACCCTGCAGGGGATCTTCAACGTCAAGGCATTCGCCAACGAGTATTTTGAAATAGGCCGTTATAGAACGGCCACGAACAGCGCCGCTCAAACCGGCGTGAAAGCGGGGAGCTACCAGGCCGCC
>CBFHAF010000525.1:0-4057 GCA_965653435.1 uncultured Chitinophaga sp. | reverse complement strand
TTGCAGACCTGCTGCTGATCCGGAACACTACCTCGTTCTCGGTATTTCCCGATACGAATCCTCCGCGGTTTGTCAGGGAATTACTGGCTGATGCGGAATGCCCCGTCATGGTGGTCCCGGAAACCTTTCATCACATCCATGAAATTATTTTCACTTATAATGGAACCGCATCATCCATGTTTGCCATCCGCCAGTTCACCCAGCTTTTCGACGGGTTCAGCGAACTGCCGGTTAAGGTAGTGTACGTAACAGAGAACGAAGAAAAGAAGATGCCTTCGCGTAAATTGCTCGTGGATTACCTGGCCAGTCATTATGAAGACGTGCAATACCAGTCGCTTGATGGTACTCCTTCCGCGGAACTGCTGGCTATTACGCTAACCAAAACCCACAGTGTGATCACTTTTGGCGCTTACGGCCGGAGCAAGGCCTCCAGGTTCTTCCACCGGAGCGATTCGGAGAGCATCCTGCGCACGGCCAATATCCCGCTTTTCATCACTCATCCCTGAAACGGGTGCCTCCGGGGAGAAACGGCCATTAACTTCAAGTGCCGGACCACTCAGGTTATCTCCGTTGCCGGGCTGGCAATACATCAATAACTGGTTCCGGCAGATAAAATGTCTGGTGCCGTGGTTTGTTGACTACGGTCCGGATAAGTCATTTACAGATGCCCTGTTTTCTGCAAATGGACCGCGGTCTTCAACTTCCTGTTAATTGTTATTTCCGGTGTTTTTATGCTGACGGGTTTTTTGTGGTCAAATCGCCCGTCCGTGCTGACGCACGATGAACGCTATAAAAGAAAGGTCCAGGGCCTGCAGGCGACTATCATCACGCTTGCCAGATGTCATTCGTTCCTGGAAACAGGGAATGTGTGTTTGTGGTATCTACGCATATTATAGAAGTGGGGGAGGCGCTGAGGAGAAATAATAATATCCGTTTTGCTTATATGCCTACTATCATGGACGGGCCTGTTCCCAGGTATACTTATCAAATGAAGGACGGCATAACGGAAGACAGGCAGGGGATGATGATCATCCGGCAGGAAGGCATACTTGAGCTTTTGAATAATCAACAGGCATGAAAATGTTTTATTGGCAGTGATGCCGGAGCTTGCCCCGTGGCATTGTGCCGCTCCCATTGCTAGCTGTGGATGATTTTCCCGTCCTCCATCCGGATGGTCCGGTCTGTTCGGGAGGCATACTCCAGGTCGTGGGTGACAACCAGCAAGGTTTGGTGGTATTCTTCGGCCAGGTGGCGGAATATTTCGAAAACGAGCTCTCCGTTTTTCTTGTCGAGGTTGCCGGTGGGCTCGTCGCCCATGATGATACAGGGGTCATTGATCAAAGCCCTGGCAATGGCCACGCGTTGTTTTTCTCCCCCCGAAAGTTGATTGGCTTTCCGATTCGCCAGTGAGCCGATGCCCAACTGATCCAGTTTGGCCATGGCCCGCTGCTCCACTTCCCCGGGAGGGAACCGGTTGAGTTTAAGGCCCGGTAGCATGACGTTCTGCAGTACGCTGAATTCGTTGAGCAGGTAATGGAACTGGAATACGAAACCGATCTTCCCGTTGCGCACCCTGGCCAGTGCCGCTTCATTCTTTCCTTTCATGGGCTCTCCGTCAATAAGCAATTCTCCTTCGTAATCCGTGTCCATTGTAGACAGGATGTACAACAGGGTGGATTTCCCGCAGCCGGATTTCCCGGTGATGGTCGCGAACTCTCCTTTATTGATGCTCAACCCGATATTGTCCAGTACTTTCACTTCCGTAGGGTCGTGGAAGTATTTGTTGATGTTCCGCGCTTCCAGGATAATGTCTCCCATGGCTATTTCCCCCTGATGATAATGACCGGATCGATGGTGCCCGCCTTTCTCGACGGCAGCCATCCCGCCAGCCAGGTGAATAATAATGAAAATACGGTGCCGGTAATGTAGATAAATGGCTTGTAGCTGACGGGGTAAGTGTTGACCGTAGGAAGCGAAGTGGTCCGGAAAGGCACCTGGTCAATTCCCGCCGATAGCATTCCCCCGAGCAGTAAGCCGGCCGCGCCGCCGAAAACCCCGATACTCAATGCCATGATGGTGAATATTCTCCGCACATCCTTCCCGGAGAAACCGGTGGCTTTCAGGATTGCGATCGCACCCATCTTCTCATAGATCATCATATTCAGGATGTTGTAAATTCCGAACCCCGACACCGTGAGCAATGTTATGCCTACCGCATAGGAAATGAGAGAACGGATGAAGCTGCCGGTCTCGAACTCCGCGCTAAGCGTTTGCACATCCTGCGCGCTGGTGTTGAACATCCGGCTGTATGATTTTGCCAAAGCCGGCGCATCATCGATGTTCTTTAACTTTATCTGAATATCGGTCACGAAATTGCCTGTTTTGCCCGAGAGTTTCCGGGCCGTGGCCAGGGAGGTAAAACTTTGGATCCGGTCAAAATCCTGGATGCCGGATTGCCACAGGGCTACTACTTTCAGGGTGAAACGCTCGCCTCCGGGCGTAGTCAGTTGCACCCGTTCTCCCACATCTGTCAACAACCTCTCGGCCAGCGCTTTTCCCAGGATAATGCTGTTGGGCACCTTCTCCAGGCTGGCGGATTCGCCAGCCTGCACATAGTCTGAAAAATGGAACAGCGCATTTTCCTGCAAAACGTCGATGCCATTCACAGATGCCGCAATGTCTGACGGTCCTTCGTTGAAAAACACCTCCATGGCCACTTTTGGCGCTATCCCGGCCACGCGGCCGTCTTGCCGCAAAGCTTGCGTAACAGCAGCACTGTTATAAATCTCAGTCCTGCTGTCTTTCGTTTTTATGGAATGGATGAAATGATGTCCGGACCGGTATGCGGGCAATAGCATCACCGGTTGGACGGCTGCAGGTTTCACCTCGTTGTACAGCCGGATGTGAGGTGTTCGGTTCAGGAAAAGGGAGTCCAGCATTTCATTCAAGCCTTCCATGAATCCCAGCAAAGCCACGAACATACCGACGCTGAAGGTGACCCCGGCCGCCGCAACCAGCGTTTGCCGCCAACGGGCCATCAGCAAGGAACGGGCAATATCGACGGCCAGTTTCATTGTTCCGGTTTAAGAATGACGTTATCCAATGTTATACCGCCGGTTATCTCCACTTTCTGATAATCCTTCAAACCTGTAGCCACCTGTTGCCGCTTTCCGTTCTCCAGCAGAACGAAATTACCTTCCAGCAGGTACGAACGGGGAATGGTCAGCGCCTGCTTCTTGCGGGCGACAATGATATTGGCCTCGCAGGTCAGGTTGGGATATAAGACCGGCGGCGGCCTGCGGAAGCGTGCTTCGACGGTAAAGGTTTTTGTCCTTTCGTTCATATACAGCTTCAGCGTTTCTACTACGGCATCGAATACCTGTCCCTTATAACTGTCCATAGACACCGCAATATGCTGGCCCTGGCGTATTTGGACAACGTCATATTCGTCTACCTGTAATTCGAGTATATAGGAATCGGGGTTTCCGATAACGGCCACGGGTTGCTGGGTATTGACCATTTCCCCCTCCTCCACAAAAGTGAAAAACAATTTGCCGCCGTGCTCGCTTTTTACGGTATGGTCAGCCACGGCCGACCTGGAGATCTCCAGGTTTTTCATGGCTTGTTTTTCTCCGAATCCGATCTCGCGCTGCAGCTCATCGTAGCGCAGACATGCTGATTCATAAGTATTTTTGGCGCTTTTCCAGGCAAGTTCCCGCTGTTCCAGCTCACGGCGGCTACCAATCTGTTGCGCCCACAGGCTCCGCTGCCGTTGCAGTTCCACCGCATACTGGTCCATCCTCATCTTCGCATCGTCCATACTGATCCGCAGCTCTTCGATCCGCCGGCTGTTCGCTTTGCGGGCGGCATTCTGCGCCACGATAGAAGCGTTCTCTGCCTGCAGTTGCGCTGCTTCCCCCAGCACTTCGAGGACGGGCTGCCTTTCTCCTACCATGCCCCCTTCCTTCACGACCCACCGGGCGGCAATGCCGTTCACAGTGGGAAATACCTCGTACTGGTTTTCGCTTTTAACGATACCGGAAGCATACATCGATTC
>CBFHAF010000524.1:0-4066 GCA_965653435.1 uncultured Chitinophaga sp. | reverse complement strand
TTCCTCTGACAATGCTCTATTATATAAAGGGGCATAGTTTATTATTTAATTGCAATCAATGGATACAGCGCAGATCAGTGTTTTGGCAGAAAAATACCTTGATGGCAGGGCTACCGCGGAAGAACAGGCGGCGCTGCACGAATGGTACGACCAGGTGAACGAAGGCGATACGGAAATCGTTGTCAGTGCCCGGGCGGATACGCCCGAGGGAGCCAAAGCGCGGATGCTGCGCCAGTTGCATGAGCAGATCGCCGCCGGCAAAAAAGCAGCTCCGGCGCCGGTTCGCCTCATGCGCCGGAAGTGGCTGCCATGGGTGGCTGCCGCTGCCTGCCTGATAGTAGCCGCTACCTACCTGCTGCGGCAGCCGGAAAAAAAAGCAAGCCCGGCAGCGGTGCTGCCCTTGCCCCCGGCAGGCAACAAAGCCATGCTTACCCTGGGCAACGGCACCATGGTAGACCTTAGCGCAAGCACAGACGGTACTATTGCGGAGCAGGAAGGCACCACCGTCAGCAAACAACAGGCTTTGCTTATCTATGATGCAGGCAATGGCGGCGCCCTGCCTGCCATCAATAAATTAACCGTGCCGCGGGGCGGCAAGTACAGGCTTATATTGCCCGATGGCACAAAAGTATGGCTGAATGCCGCCAGCGAGCTGCGGTTCCCCACCGCTTTCCCGGGTGCGGAGCGGGTGGTGGAGCTGAACGGCGAAGGTTATTTTGAAGTAGCCGCGGATGCGGACCAGCCATTCATCGTTAAGACCGCCAACCTCCGTGTTGAGGTACTGGGCACACATTTTAACGTGAAAGCTTACCCGGATGAGCCCTCCACTAATACCGCCCTGCTTGAAGGAAGCGTAAAAATAGTGACCCAAAGCGGAAGCAGCAGCGTGCTGAAACCCGGAGACCTTGCAAAAGTGGACGCCGGGCACAGCATCACCGTTACGCGTGAGCCCGACCCCGCCCAGGCCATTGCCTGGAAGGAAGGCTTCTTCGCTTTCAGGAATGCGGAAATCGCCGTTATACTCCGGGAGATCGGCCGCTGGTACGACGTGGATATAAAACATGAAGGGCCGCTTACGCGCCGCCGTTTTACGGGGAAGGTATCGCGCAGCTATAGCCTCGCGGAAACACTTTCCATATTGGAGGCCAGCGATCTGCATTTCAGGCAGGAAGGAAAGAATATTATCGTTTTACCATAAAACCATTCGCAGTAAAGAGAGACCGGCAATACCGGTACCAGCATTCAGACATGAAGAAAAAGAATATTGTTTACCATTAAAAACCAAAATTTAAGAAGGAACAAAGACCAAAATCATACACCAGCTTCTGATAGAATTTTATTTAAATCATTAACCAACCAGTTTTATGATCTCAGCTACCTTTTGCCCAAAGAGGCAAGGCAGGTTATGCCTATCAACCAAATCCGGGCTGCGCCCGTTCACAAAAAGATTGATCACCGTGAAGCTGTCAATTATCATTTTTCTACTGGGGGCAATGCATGTAAGCGCCGCTGTGTCCGCCCAAAAGATCTCCATTTCGCAAAAGAATGCGCCGCTTGAAAAAGTACTCGATGAAATAGAGCGGCAGAGCGGCTACCAGGTCTGGTACGAGGAAGGCACCCTGCCTTCCGGCGACGTGGTGAGCATTGCCGTGAAGAACGCTTCCCTGGAGGAGGCGCTCAATGCCTGTCTCAATGGCCGTCATCTCACATGGACCATTATCAGGAAAACGATCGTGCTCAGAAAAGAAGCACAGCTGCCTTTTATTCCCCGTCCGCCGCAAAAGATCAGGGGCGAAGTGAAAGACGCCGGTACCGGTAAACCTTTGCCGGGCGCCACTGTACAGATCAGGGGCACCTCCAGGGCAACGGTTACCGGCCAATACGGCGAGTTTGAGCTGGAAACGGACGCCCGTGAAGTGATGCTGGAGGTATCTTTTGTAGGGTACGAACCCCAGCGGGTGAAAGCAACGGGCAACCAGCCGGTAACCATCCTGCTTGCCGTTTCCACTTCAAAGCTGGATGAACTGATCATCACCGGCTATTCCGCCAAAAAAACAGGCGAGCTTACCGGCGCGGTGCAGAAGATCAGCGGCGACCAGCTGCGGAAAGGCATCACCACGGCAGACCCTGTTTCCCTGCTGAAAGGCCGCGCTACCGGCCTGTATATCTCCGAACAGGGCGCCGGCGACCCCACCAGCGCAGGCGGGCAGATATTCGTTCGTGGCCAGAGCAGCATTGTGGGTGTAGGCGTAGACCAGGTGAACGAGTTTGTAATGCCTACCCAGAATTACGGGCCGCTGCTCGTGCTGGACGGCGTGATCATGCCCAATCAGAACCTCAAAGAGCTTATCAACCCGCAGGACATCGATAACCTCACCATCCTGAAAGACGCTGCCGCCACGGCCATTTACGGCTCCCGTGCGGCTGCCGGCGTGATTGTGGTCAATACCAAAAAAGGAGCGGCCGGCAAACCGCAGATACTGGCGGAAGTAAAATACGGCCTGAACGTGCCTAACCGCGGATCGCTGCGGTTCCTCACCGGCCCGGAATTATATGACGTGCAGAAACGTTACTTTACGGAGGATTACCGCGTCAACAACGGCAGCCTCGCTCCGCAATATCCCACGCTGCAGGCATACCTGGACAACCGGCTGCCGGACATGGCGGCTGTGCAGAACAGCTACAACTGGGAAAAATATGCCTTCCTCAACAGCAACACCAAACAGGTAAACCTCTCCGCAAGAGGCGGCACGGAAAACACCCGTTATTACGTGGGCGGCACCTATTACGACGAGCAGTCCACCGGCGTCAACAACAGCCTGAAACGCGGTACCTTCCGCATCAACCTGGAAACAAAGCTTACAAAAAGGCTGACCACCAGCATATCGCTCAACGGTATTTTCGACAACGGCAACAGGGAGAACTCCAACAGCGGCGTTTTTCTCTATGGCATGATACCCTGGGTAAACCCCTATAACGCAGACGGTTCTCCTAAACCGGTACTGGAATTCAAGCTGAACGGCAGAATGCAGAAGCGTGAAAATCCCATCTTCGAAAACCAGTACAACTACATCCATCCCAAGGCGCAGCGCTTTGCCGGCGCTGTTAAGGCAGACTACCAGATAACCTCCTGGCTCAGCTTTTCCAGCACCAACTCCGCCAACCTCAACTATACTAAAGAAGAACGGTATGTAGACGCCAGGAGTTATGCCGGTTCCGGCACATCCACTTCCTCCAAAGGTTTCCTGGGCACCAATACCAACTACATCAATAGCTTCCTCACCTCCAACCAGCTGAACTTCCGCAAAACGCTCGGCGATCATTCGCTGCGCGCGCTGGTGGCTACGGAATACGGCCGCACGAAGATGGAGAACATGCTCGTGAACGTCAACAACGTAAGGGCCGGTTATCCCGTGATATCGCTGGGCAGGCTCGTAGGAGGCAGGTACGATTATTCCATATACGGCATTCCCACCACCAAGACCGGTAACATAGAAGGCGGCAAGGAAGACCGCGCCTCTTTTTCCGCCTTCGGTGAAGCGGGATATACTTACGATGACAGGTACAGCATCAGCGCCTCGCTGAGGACCGATGCTTCCAGCAGTTTCGGTGACGACAAACGTTACGGAACATTCTATTCCGTAGGCGGCGCCTGGGTGATCACCAACGAACAATTTGCCAGCGGCCTCCGTTTCCTGAACAGCCTGAAACTGCGCACCAACTACGGTACCAGCGGTTCCCAACTGGGAGACAACTTCCTTACCCGCACGCTGTACGACCCGCGTTACACCTACAGCGGGCAGGCCGGGGCCATTATTTCGGTGCTGGCCAATCCTGATCTGCAATGGGAGATCACAAAAACTTTCAGCGCTGGGGCAGACATCGGCCTGTTCAACAAAATTACCGCCAGCGTGGATTATTATCACCGCCGGTCTGAAGACCTGCTGCAGAAAGTATCGCTGGACGCCATCAGCGGATTCCCTACCCAATGGCAGAACGTGGCTACGGTACAGAACAGGGGCTGGGAAGTGCTGATCAATTCAGACAATATCAGCGGCAAGGATTT
>CBFHAF010000523.1:0-4067 GCA_965653435.1 uncultured Chitinophaga sp. | reverse complement strand
AAAAGATAACATTATGTAATTGTTAATTCAAGCCCTCTGTCCGCTTGCAAAGATACAGATTCCCCACGCCCCCTGTTCATGCCTGATATAATGGATTTTTCGCATTAGTGTTTGTTGTTATGGGTGGGGCTGAATTGTGATTTAGCAATATTTGGTAGTAAATTTGCAGTATTCGAGAAGGCGTAATCATCTAATATGAGAAAAACATTACTAATCATAGCGTTAGGCATCGCTTACAGTGGATTAACCTATGGTCAGAAAGTACAGATCCCCATCAGCCGGCAGGGCTTTCATGACAATATCGACAAAGAGCAGACTGCGGCTGACAAATTTGACGGCAAGCAGGACAACTTAGTGAAGGTTTCGGACGACGAGAGCATGAGCCTTCAGGTTACCAACGCCCTCCTCAAACAGGTGGACGACATCCAGAATGAAATAGAGCTGGATACCGCGCTGGACCACCGTTTAAAGGTAAAATACCTGTCTGGCCTCCAGCAAACCCTCAAAGATTACAATACCAAAAGAGCATTCAAAAGGATAGACGCTGAAGAAGCGCCCGCCATGGTGCAGGCTTACCGCGCCATGATGCATGCGGATATCAAAGGGGCCAGCATTTACCCCATTGCCCGGAAGCTCAGCTTCGAAGCCGGGGAGCGGATGATCGAGCCTTTCAAGGAAAACCCCGGCTACCAGGAGTCCCGCGCGGAAATGTTCTCCAAATACGCTTTCAAGAACCTGGAGGATATTATGCCCAAACTGGGGCCCTACCTGGATTATCCGGTCACCGATTCCATCATAGCCGCCGTGGCCCGCCAGTACCCGAATAAAGTGCTCACATACGCCACCTCTTATACGCCCACCGCTTCGGCCATCCGCCGCAACCAGGACCCCCTGGTGCAGCAGATCGTGCAGATAGGCCGCTCACCCCAGAGCACCAAGCTGATGCCTTTCATAGACCAGCTGCTGGACGGCACCGCCACCATCAGCGAGCTGGAATCGGCTGTGAGCGACGACGATAACTACTTCCGCCAGATGGTGAAAGCGTCCATCGCCCTGCAGAAGCGGAAAGCCAACGGCGAAAACCCGCTCGGCCTTAAATCCATGCAGGAGAACATGCACGCCAAATCGCTGCGGTACATCCGTGAGATCAACGACCTGCACGACGAAGGGCATGCCGTGCGTTTCCGCATCGTAAAGGACTTTACGCCGGAAGAACTGTATTACCTGATCATCAACGGGCAGGAAGAGCTGTATACCTCCAGCTATACCAATGCCGCGAAAAACGGCCTGTACGACCAGATGATGCTGCGCATGAAGCCTTCCAGGGGCGACAGCCTGCTGATGCTCGTGAGCTTCGACCGTTTCAAGAAATTCATTGCCATGGCAGCGGGCTTTAATACGCTGGACCACTTCCTGAAGTCCATGGACCCCGAGAACGCCAACTACCTGATGGTGAAATTCGTGCGCAGCCTGGAGAAAACGGCTGACCTCGAAGACGCCGTGGACGTGGCCAATTCCTTCGGTTCCATCCGCGACCCCAAGCTGCTGGACTTCCTGCGCACCGAAGTGCGCAAGAACCTTGTGTTCGTGACCGGCAAAAAGGACAAGCGCGGCATGACCATCTACGAGCTGCTCAACAGCATTTTCACGGAAGAAGGCACCGGCAGCGACAGCAGCTGGGCCAGTGAAATGAGCAGCAAGCTGAAGCTGCCCCCTATCAACTACGTGGAATTCAAAGACCTGCCCAGCGACAGCGGGCGCGTATACCAGCAGGTGTTTTTCTACGGGGATGAAGACGGCGTAAGCTCATACGCCAGCTTTATGGGCAACTTCCCGCGCAGCGACTGGGATGTGAACAAGAACAAGTACTGGACTACTATCAGCTCGCTCAAAGGCAAGCCCACGACCATTTATGCCAACAATCCGCTGGACGAGCCGGAGGATAAGACCGCGATCGAAAAGCTGGCCGAATACCTGGACGAAAAGGATATTCACCCGACCATATTTATCCACCGCGGGCACAGTTACCACGTGAACACCACGCTGGACAACCTGCAGAGCACGGCCCGCATCGTGATACTCGGCAGCTGCGGCGGTTACCACAACCTGGCCACCGTGCTGGAAAAGGCGCCTGAGGCGCACATTATTTCCTCCAAGCAGGTGGGTACCCGCTGGGTGAACGAGCCCATTATCCGCAGCCTGGAAGACCTGGTGCGCGGAGGGAAGAACGTGGACTGGGTGAATATGTGGGCAGGCCTCGGTAAGAAATTTGCGGCAGAGCCGGCCAACAAACCGCTGTTCGACGACTATGTGCCGCCGCACAAGAACCTTGGCGCGATCTTTATTAAAGCTTACCGCCAGGTAATGAAAGACGAAAACTGATCTTCATAAAGATTTAAAAAAGGGAGCAGCCGCTCCCTTTTTGCATTTTGGGATTATCCATTTACTTTTACTGAATGAACAACGGAAAGGCCAAACGTGTATTTGATTTCAGCCTGCTGAACCGGGTATTCTCCTTTGCGGCGCCTTATAAGCGCTATTTTTACGTCTCCATGTTCCTGACGGTATTGCTGGCGCTGCTTAGCCCCGTACGCCCGTACCTGATACAGCTTACCGTAGATAAATATATTACCAGCCAGTGGGTGCAGATGCTGGTGATCGTGACCATCGTGCAGATCGTGATGCTGCTGCTGGAAACGGTGGTGCGGTTTTTCTTTTCCTACATTACCAACTGGCTGGGTCAGTCCGTGATCAAGGACCTGCGGGTGGCGGTATACCGGAAGGTGACCAGGCTGAACCTCTCCTTTTTCGACAAAACGCCCATCGGAACCCTCACCACCCGCACCATCAACGACATTGAAGCCATCAACGATATCTTTTCCGAAGGCATTATTTCCATCGTGGCCGACGTACTGATGATACTGGCCATCCTGGGCGTAATGTTCTCCGAAGACTGGCGGCTTACGCTCATCAGCCTTTCCCCTTTCCCCGTGCTGATACTGGCCACGTACTGGTTCAAGGAGGCGGTGAACAAGTCGTTCCACCGCGTGCGTAATGCAGTGGCCGCGTTGAATGCCTTTGTACAGGAGCACATCACCGGAATGCTGGTGGTGCAGGCGTTTTCCGCGGAAAACAGGGAATTCGGCAAATTCAGGGTGATCAATAAAGACCACCGCAAGGCCAATATAGACGCCATTTTCGCTTACTCAGTGTTTTTCCCGGTAGTGGAGATCATCCTGGCCATTTCTTTGGGGCTGATGGTATGGTGGGGCGCCAACAAGGTGCTGAACTACGAAGTGACGCAGGGCGTGATGATCGCGTTTATCATGTACCTCAACATGCTGTTCCGCCCGCTGCGTATCCTGGCGGATAAGTTCAATACCCTGCAAATGGGCATGGTGGCCAGCGAACGCGTGTTCAAGGTGCTGGACAGCGGGGAGTACATGCCGGACAAGGGTACGCATTCAGCCGACGGCATGAAAGGAGAGATCAAATTCGAGAACGTGTGGTTTGCTTATACAGACGAGCGTTACGTGCTGAAAGATGTTTCATTCCATGCGCAGCCGGGGCAGACCATCGCGCTGGTGGGGCATACCGGTTCAGGGAAAACCACCATCATCAGCATCCTGAACAGGCTTTACGAGATACAGAAAGGCCGTATCACCATAGACGGGCTGCCGCTGGAAGATTATAAGCTTTCCGGGCTGAGAAGCAGGATAGGCGTGGTATTGCAGGATGTGTTCCTGTTCTCCGGCTCCATTTACGACAATATCACGCTGCGCAACCCGGCCATCAGCCGTGAGCAGGTGGAACATGCCGCAAAACTGATCGGCATGCACGATTTTATATTGCAGCTGCCCGGCGGGTACGATTACCCCGTGATGGAAAGGGGCAGTACCCTGTCGCTGGGGCAGCGCCAGCTGATCTCCTTTATCCGCGCGCTGCTGTACGACCCCGCGGTGCTGATACTGGACGAAGCCACCTCATCCGTTGATACGGAATCCGAACAGCTGATCCAGCACGCGATAGACAAGCTGATAGCCGGGCGCACCGCTATCGTGATCGCG
>CBFHAF010000522.1:0-4077 GCA_965653435.1 uncultured Chitinophaga sp. | reverse complement strand
ATAGCGTCTTCCTGAAAATATATCCCAATCCGGTGAGCCGGCAGGCATACCTGTATCATGGAAAACTGCGGGGGCGGGCATTCATCCGGATCTATTCCGTAACAGGCGCCCTGCTGTTCAGCCGGATGCTCAATACAGATGCGGCCTTTACGGAAATTGATACATCCATGCTAAGGCGGGGATATTATGTGATTGAGTTTGTGGAGGGTGCGCGGAGGGCCGGGATAGCGTTTATTAAGCAATAAACTGGAGAAGGATTAATCAGGTATTTTTTGGCCCATCCGATCATGCGGCTTTTAGAAAATCTGTACGCCGGCCAGGCTTAAATATTTGGGATATTTTAGTTTGTATACCCGTATTTGTTGCATATGTACAGTTAAACCGTCCCGGAAGTAACCGGGACGGTCTTTGGGATGATACTTTATGATCAGCCTCCAAAGATTTAAAGAATATCCTTCCCCATTTAAGCGCCACTATAGCCATATGCGTCTCTGAAAGCCCGTACTATTAATCCCCCTTTTGGGGATTTTAATCTCCGTCCAAAATTGAAGCGATGGGAACTGGATTTGTACAGGCTTAAATAAGGAAAACCAAACCTGCCAAAAACAAAAAAGCCCCAAAACCTTTATCACTAAAGATTCCAGAGCTTTAAAGCTTGTCGGGACGACTAGATTCGAACTAGCGACCCCTTGCACCCCATGCAAGTGCGCTACCGGGCTGCGCTACGTCCCGAACTTCCGGCACCGTGTTTTAACGACGGGATGCAAAAGTAACCATTCATTTCATTTTTGCAAAAATTTTATCAGCTTTTTCTATGAATTTCTGTTTACATCCGCTATCAACCGCCATACATCTCACCACATAAATACGTACATTTGCCCGGGATAAATTCAAATGATGCATATTTTACTGAAAAGCGCAAAGATAGTAGCTCCTTCATCCCCTTTTAACGGGCAAATACAGGATATTCTCATCCAAAACGGCGTCATCACCAACATCGCCGCCAACATTCAACACCCTTCCGCCCAGGTCGTTTCCGGCAAAAACCTCCATGTAACCACCGGTTTTACGGACGTTTTCGCCCAATTCTGCGATCCCGGGCAGGAATATAAGGAAGATCTCCAGTCCGGCGCGGAAGCTGCCGCAAAAGGCGGCTTTACCACCGTCATGATCGTTCCCAACACACAGCCCGCCCTTCATACCAAATCGCAGATAGAATACGTGCTCAGCAGAACCCGCCACGGGGCCGTACGCGTTCTTCCCATCGGCGCCATCACCAAAAACCTGGAAGGCGCCTCCCTCGCGGAAATGTATGAAATGAAAGAGACCGGCGCCGTCGCCTTCTCCGACGGGCTGAAACCCGTACAGGCCTCCGGCATCATGCTTAAAGCCCTACAGTACGTAAAAGCATTTTCCGGCACCATCATCCAGGTGCCCGACGATACCAGCATCTCCGGCCACGGCCTCATGCATGAAGGGCTTTTTTCAACCCGCCTCGGCATGCCCGGCAAACCTGCCATCGCGGAAGAGATCATGATCAAGCGGGACCTCGACCTGCTGCGGTACACAGGCTCCAGCCTGCACTTCACCGCAGTCAGCACCCGCAGGTCCATAGAGCTGATCGCCGCTGCCAAAGCGGAAGGCCTTAGCGTAAGCTGCTCCGTCACCCCCTACCACCTCCTTTTCACCGAGGAAGATATGGTCACCTACGACAGTTTCCTGAAAGTGAACCCGCCCCTCCGCAGCCGCGACGATGTGCAGGCCCTCCGCGAAGCCGTAATAAATGGCACGGTGGATTGCATCGCCACGCATCACCAGCCGCAGGACTGGGACGCCAAGCAGGTGGAATTTGAATACGCCAAACACGGCATGATAGGCCTGGAAACAGCCTTCAGCGTGCTCCGCACCACCCTGCCCGGCCTCCCGCTGGAAAGGCTTGCAGAACTGCTGAGCATCAACCCGCGCAAAATATTCAACCTGCCGGAAATCAGCATCGCGGCGGATTCCCCCGCCAATCTCACCATCTTCGACCCGGCGGAAGAATTCCAGTTCACCGACGCGCATATCGGTTCCAAAAGCAAAAATTCACCCTTCATCGGTAAAACACTTACCGGTACTGTGAAGGGAATTATCAACAATAACCAGATATTCCTGGCATAATGAGGAGCAAGATCCATATCCGGTTCGGCCTGCTGGCCGCAGCCATTAATTTTGTGTTACTGCTGATCCAGTTCTACGCCCGCATCCCGATGGCCAACCCGGCATTCAGGTTCCTGCCCGTGCTCACCCTCCTGGTGCTGGTTATCGCCGCCTGCCTGACATTCAGCAAAAACGCCGGCGGAGAGGCCACCTTTGGAGAGATTTTCGGCACGGGATTCCGCACAACGGCTGTGACCATCGTTATTTTTGCTATATTGTTCATCGTTTTTGTACAGGTGGCGCCGGCCTACAAGGAACGGTTCATACAGGAAGCAGTCGCTGCAGGGCCCAATGCCGCCAGCTCTGCAAACCCTGCGGAAGACATTGCCATGCTGCGCGACCGCTTTACCGTATCCGTGCTGTCCGGCATCATACTCATGAATTTTATACCGGGCCTTATCGCTTCCGTGATCGGCGCTGCAATCGCTAAAAAGAAATGAGACATCTAGACATATCCGTAATCGTTCCCTTAAAAAACGAAGAAGAATCGCTGCCGGAGCTGGCCGCCTGGATCGCCCGTGTAATGGATGAGAACAACTTCACCTACGAAGTATGGATGGTAGACGACGGCAGTACAGACGAAAGCTGGAGCGTGATCCGCGAGCTATCCTCCCGGAACCCCCGCATCAAAGGCATTAAATTCCAGCGTAACTACGGCAAATCCGCCGCCCTCAACGAAGGCTTCCGCAAAGCCCAGGGCAACGTGGTGATCACCATGGACGCGGACCTGCAGGACTCGCCGGACGAAATACCCGGACTGTATTCCATGATCGTGAACGACGGCTACGACCTCGTGAGCGGCTGGAAAAAAGTGCGGTACGACAATACCCTCACCAAGAACATCCCATCCAAACTGTTCAACTGGGCCACCGTGAAAATGAGCGGCATCAGGCTGCACGACTTCAACTGCGGCCTGAAATCGTACCGGAAAAAAGTGGTGAAGACCATCGAAGTATACGGTGAAATGCACCGCTACATCCATGTGATCGCCAAATGGAGCGGTTTCCGGAAGATCGGCGAAAAAGTGGTGGAGCACCGCAAACGCAAATACGGCACCACCAAGTTCGGGCTGGAACGTTTTGTGAACGGCTTCCTCGACCTCGCGTCCATCACATTCGTAGGCCGCTTCGGCAAACGCCCGATGCACTTCTTCGGCGCGCTGGGCAGCCTCTTTTTCTTTGTCGGCTTCCTCATCTCAGGCTACCTCGCCTTTGCCAAGATATTCTGGATGCAATACAAAATGACGGAAAGGCCCTTGTTTTTCCTCGCTATGTTATTGCTCATCATCGGTTCCCAATTATTCCTCACGGGCTTCATTTCCGAAATGGTGGCCCGTAACTCCCCGGAAAGGAACTCCTACCTGGTGGAGGAAACACTGGAAAATCATCAGGGATGACGAACCGCAAAATAGTGATCATCGGCCCGGCCCACCCCATCAGGGGCGGGCTGGCTGCTTTTAATGAACGGCTTGCCCGGCAGCTGGCCTCACAGGGCAACGACGTATCTATCCATACCTTTTCCTTCCAATACCCTGGCTTCATGTTCCCCGGCAAAAAGCAATATGCGGACGGGCCGGGCCCGGCAGGCCTCCGCATCTACCGCACAGTGCATTCCCTCAACCCGCTCAACTGGCGGAAAACGGGCCTGCGCATCCGGAAAGAAAAGCCGGACCTTGTGATCATCGCTTACTGGCTGCCCCTCATGGCCATGAGCCTGGGCTCCATTGCCCGCTTCATCCGCGGCAACGGGCACACCCGCATCGTAGGCCTCGTGCACAACCTCATCCCGCATGAAAAAAGACCGGGAGACGCAGTATTGAACCGCTATTTCGTGAACAGCTGCGATGCCTTTATAACACTCAGCAAAGAAGTACAGGCA
>CBFHAF010000521.1:0-4078 GCA_965653435.1 uncultured Chitinophaga sp. | reverse complement strand
GTGGATAAAGGTACTTTAAGGCGTTATATATCATTTCTGATACCGGGCTATATCACTTTTGATACAAGATGGTACTGGTCACTCAGAGCCTCATCTGCTGCTTCACCTTCCACAGCGGGAAAAGATAGGAGATAGTGTATTGCACATCAAAGGCGCTGCCCTTATACCCTTTTCCGTAACCGGGAATGAGCAGCGGCGGAAAATCGCTTTTCGTCAGCGAGTTGTTCAGCAGGATGCGTTCGTGCAGGCTCCACCCCAGGTAAAGGTTCTTCAGCACCTCCACTTTTATGCCCAGCGACAGCTCCACCCAGTGGCCCATCTTGGTGGTGGTAGGCACGCTGCCGGTATAATTTCCCCAGTAACCGCTGTGAACGGTGTATTCAGGTATCTCGTAGCTGAACAGGGCGAGGCCGTACTTGAAACCGCCATACAGCATGAAATTCTCCTTCGGCACCTGCTTTTTGAGCAGGTTGTAATTCACCCCGATGGCGATACCTACGCCATTGCTTTTGTAAGTATAGTTGGAATCCGAGTGATCGGTACGCCCGTAGCTCACGTCTGCCGCAAGATAAAGCCGGTCGTTATACCGCGCGTCCAGCACCACGGTGGCGTCGCGGCGGTACGGCTGGAAGAACGGGATAGCGAAGCGGGTAAGGTCCAGCCCTACGCGCAGGCCTGCGGGCACCTCCATTGTGACGGTCTTCACCGAGTCTTTTTTGGACTGGGCTCCTGCGGTTACTGCGCATAGCAACAGCAAACTAAAAATGGAGTATGATCGTATTTTCATTTTCTTCCGTTACTTGCCTGTTGGTGATCGCTATTGACTTTACGACATTGGGGGTGGAAAATACCGTGTCGATATTAAAATACATCACAACCCCGCAGCCGGCGGAAATAAAATGCGGCTGGCGTGTGTAGCGGAAGGTGATGGTATCTGCAATACGTGTGGAATCCGTCTGGAAATAGAACCGGCTGCTGTCCGCGAGCCTGTCCAGCTGGAATTGCATGCCGCTGAGGCCGGTTTGTTTTTTATAGAACATGCTGTCCATATCCAGCCCGCGCAGGGTCACTTTGGGAAGAACGGTGTCTTCCTCGATGTTGTTATTGTTCGGGTTGGGATAGCGGAACCGGGCGCGGACCTGGGTACGCGTATCCAGGTCGCAAACCTTGGTATCGTCGTCACAGGCGGTGAGCGCTGTGAGAAAACATGCTATCAGCAAAAAATATTTCATATAGCAACTTGTTGGCACGGCCGCCTATTTCCTGAGTTCTTTTTTCAAAAATACGGCGGTATGTGATTCCTTGCATTTGCTTACCTCTTCCGGTGTGCCGGTGCAAAGTATCTGGCCTCCGCCTTCCCCGCCTTCCGGCCCGAGATCCACCACGTAATCCGCCACTTTCACCACATCCAGGTTATGTTCTATCACCAGTACGGTGTTGCCGCGTTCCACGAGTTTGTTCAGCACGTTCAGCAGCAGCTGGATGTCCTGGAAATGCAGGCCCGTGGTGGGTTCATCGAGGATGTAGATGGTTTTGCCGGTATCTTTTTTGGACAGCTCGGTGGCCACTTTCACACGCTGGGCTTCGCCGCCGGAAAGGGTCACGGCGCTCTGGCCGATCGTGATGTAACCAAGGCCTACATCCTGGAGGGTCTTGATCTTGCGGTAAAGATAAGGCACAGGCTGGAAGAACTCTACGGCTTCTTCCACGGTCATGTCCAGCACGTCGCTGATGGATTTGCCTTTATAACGTATCTCGAGGGTTTCGCGGTTGTAGCGGCGGCCATTGCATTTTTCGCAGTGCACGTACACGTCCGGCAGGAAGTTCATTTCTATCACCCGTACGCCGGCGCCTTCGCAAACGTCGCAGCGCCCGCCTTTCACGTTGAAGGAGAAACGCCCGGCGTTGTATCCCCTGATCTTAGCTTCGGGCACCGCTGCAAATAACTGCCGGATCTCTGTAAAGAAACCGCAGTAAGTGGCGGGATTGCTCCGCGGGGTGCGCCCGATGGGGCTCTGGTCTATTTCGATCACCTTGTCTATCTCCTCCAGGCCTTTGATGCTTTTGTAGGGCATGGGCACCATTTTGGAATCGTAGGCGTGTTTGGAGAGGATCGGGTAAAGGGTTTCGTTGATGAGGGTGGATTTGCCGCTGCCTGAAACGCCCGTCACGCAGGTGAACACACCCAGCGGCAGCTTCAGCGTAACGTTCTTCAGGTTGTTGCCGGTGGCGCCTTTCAGCTCCAGGAACTTCCCGTTGCCCTTGCGGCGTTTTTCCGGCACCGGTATTTCACGGATACCGTTGAGATACCCCGCCGTGGCTGTATCCAGCTTCAGCATCTCATCAGGGCGCCCCTGCGCCACCACGCTGCCGCCGTGTATCCCTGCTCCGGGGCCGATATCTATCAGATGATCCGCATGCAGCATGATATCTTTATCGTGCTCCACCACGATCACGGTGTTGCCCATGGTCTTCAGGTTGCGGAGTGCGTCTATGAGCCGCATATTGTCCCGCTGGTGCAGCCCGATGCTGGGCTCGTCCAGGATATAGGTGATACCCATCAGCTGGGAGCCGATCTGCGTGGCCAGGCGGATGCGCTGGCTTTCCCCGCCGCTGAGCGTGCGCGTGGCGCGGTTCAGCGTGAGGTAGGTCAGGCCTACGTCCAGTAAAAAGCCGAGGCGCTCGCGGATCTCTTTCAGCACGTCTTTGGCGATCACGTTCTGTTTTTTGTCCAGGCGCTTCTCAATATCGGCGAACCAAACGGCGAGCTTGCTAAGGTTCATTTCGCCCAGTTCGGAGATGTTCTGGCCATCTACCTTGAACATGAGGCTTTCCTTGCGCAGGCGCGCGCCGTTGCATTCGGGGCAGGTGGAGAGCTTCATGAAGCCTTCCGCCCAGTTGCGCACCGCGTCGGACGAGGTATCGTTGAAATAACGGCGTACCATGTTCACCACGCCTTCGTATTCCGTGGCGTAAGTTTCGGCGCCGTTCTCCTCGAAGCCCATGTCCACCTCCAGCTTGCCGTTCTCATCGCCGAACAGGAGCACGTTCATGGCGTTTTCCGGTATCTTTTCGATGGGCGCGGTGAGGGAGAATTTATATTTTTTAGCAAGCTGCTGTATCTGTTTGAACGTAAACGTATCCCTGGCTTCGCCGAGGGGAACGAGGCCGCCTTCGCTGATGGATTTGCTGCGGTCTGGCAGCACTTCATCCATGTCTATCTGGTAAATGGTGCCCAGGCCTTTGCAGCGCGGGCAGGCGCCGTAGGGCGAGTTGAAGGAGAAGGTGTTGGGAGAAGGTTCTTCGTAAGAGATCCCCGTGTCTTCACACATCAGCTGTCGGCTGTACTGGTTTACCTTGCTGGTATCGTGGTCCATCACGAACATAAGCCCTTTGCCCATCTGGAGGGCTTTCTGCACGCTCTGGCTGATGCGCGTGCGCGCATCGTCCTGCACCTGTATGCGGTCTATCACCAGTTCTATGTCGTGGATCTTGTATCGGTCCACCTGCATGCGTTCCTTCAGGTCCAGCACTTCGCCGTCCACCCTCACTTTCAGGAAGCCCTGCTTGCGCACCTGTTCGAACAGCTCGCGGTAGTGGCCTTTTCGGCCGCGCACGAGGGGGGCGAGTATCACCAGTTTCTTTTTGGGAAAATTGGCGAAGATGTGCGCCATGATCTCCTCTTCGGAAAAACGCGTCATGCGTTTGCCGGTATTGTAGGAGAAGGCTTCACCCACGCGTGCGTAGAGCAGGCGGAGAAAGTCGTATATCTCGGTGATGGTGCCAACGGTGGAACGGGGGTTCTTGTTGGTGGTTTTCTGCTCGATGGAGATAACGGGTGAAAGGCCCATGATCTTGTCCACATCCGGCCTTTCCATATCGCCGATGAACTGGCGGGCGTAGGCGGAGAAGCTTTCCATGTACCTGCGCTGCCCTTCGGCATAAATGGTATCGAATGCGAGGGACGATTTGCCGCTCCCGCTGATGCCGGTGATCACCACCAGGCTGTTCTTCGGGATACGGATATCCAGGTTTTTCAGATTATGCTCCCGCGCGCCGTACACTTCGATCATTTCCT
>CBFHAF010000520.1:0-4100 GCA_965653435.1 uncultured Chitinophaga sp. | reverse complement strand
GATATTCCCGGCTCCGCATTTATCAGTTATTATTCAAACATGGAGGCTCCCAAGCACCTGCTGCTCCCCATTCCCAGCGCGGAAATGGTAACGAACAACAAAATGGTGCAGAACCCCGGTTGGTAAACATGAAAAAAAGTAATCCTATGCAGTACAAATTCATATGGCTGATAAGTATTCCGTTCATAATGGCCGCCTGCTCTGAAAAGCTGGGCGACATTGAAGAACCGGCGCTGGAGGTAACAGTGGAAAAAACGAGCTTTAAAGTGGGCGAGCCCGTCGTGTTCACTTTCAGCGGCGAGCAGACCAGCATCGCTTTTTATTCCGGCGAAGTGTTCAATGACTATGCATTTAAAGACGGCCGTACAGTGGAACTTGCGGGGCAGGGCGCCACGCTGGACTTCTTTTCGCAGCTGGCCGGAACCGGCAGGCAAACCGGGCAACTGAGCGTCTGGCTGTCTAACAACTACAGCGGCGGAGGCGATCTTGCAGCCGTGAAAGCCGCTGCCTGGACGGATGTGACCAGCAGCTTCAAGCTCGCTACCGGTACATCCAACCTCGCCTCCGGCAAGCTGGACATCAGCACGATGGTATCCAAAGACAAGCCGCTCTACATCGGTTTCAAATACATCACCAAACCGCAGGCCACCAACGGCCTGGCCCGGATATGGTGGATACAGAGCCTGGCCGTTAGAAGCAAGGCCGAACAGCTCGGGGAAAAGGAGCTGCTGCTGGCAGACCAGGAGAATGCCGGTTTCAGGACCATCAACCAGTACCCGGCCGAGGCGCCTTCCCTCACCACCATTACCGCAACCAGGATCTCGCTGGTTGGCAACAAATACAAGGACCCCCTGGATTCCATCTTCAACCCGGCTTATTCCATTTACGATCCGAAGAACCCGATCTACGATCCGAAAAGCCCGACGTACCAGCCAACAGCCAGGGTGCCGGTATTCGTGCCTTACGATCCGAACAGTCCGTACAACGATCCTGAAACGGAGACCTGGGTGATCTCCCGGCCGATCTATGAAGATAAAGTGAACCTTGGGCCGGACAGGGCGATCTCCATCAAAGGCATCAACACCGATGTGCTGGATAACTACTCGTATACGTATAAAACACCCGGCACTTATAAAGTATATTTCGTTGCATCCAATCATAATATCGACGGGGTGAAAACAGTGGTGCGCCAGCTGGAGCTGACCATCACGCCCTGATAAAAACAACACATGGACAGAAGGAATTTCGTACGGAACATGGCGACCTCCGCTTCAGGCCTGATACTGGGAAGCGGCCTGCTGCAGGCCGCAGATGCGCAGGCTGCGGCAGACAAAGGGCCTGAAGGCCGCATCAAAAAGATGATGCAGTACCGCAAGCTGGACGCGCATGTGCACTTAGGCCTTTCCAACGACCCGCCCGAGCTGAACGTGGATTTCGCCGAGCGGCTGGGGATAGACAGGATGTTTATTTCAAAGCCCGTTACCCGCGGGCCCGGCGCACCGGAAGATTTCAGGGCCTGCAACGATGTGATCCTGAAAGCGATGAAAAAATATCCTGACCGGCTGACGGGCATGCTCACGCTGAACCCGCAGTACCCCAAAGAATCGCTAGAAGAAATAAAACGCTGCACCGGCGAGGGAATGATAGGGGTGAAAGTGTATTACCAGGTGAAGATCAACGACCCGCTTTTTTATCCCATCATCGAAAAAGTGGCGGAGATGAAAATGATCATGCTCATGCATGCCGAAGCTGCACTGGGCATCGGAGGCTACCGCATGAAGTACGACCAGAAGATCAAACCGATGACCTCGCGGCCGGAAGACTTCATAGAAGCCGCCGCCCGGTACCCCGAAGCCATGTTCCAGTATGCACATACAGGCGGCGGGCCAGACTGGGAGTACGCCTGCAAAGCGCTGCGCCACAGCCCGAACGTGTATGTGGACGTATCCGGCAGCAACAACGAGAACAATATGGTAGAGTTCGCCGTGCATACGCTGGGCGTGGAAAGAGTGCTGTTCGGCTCGGACAACATGTATTATCAATCCGTAGGCAAGGTCATGGACGCGCGGCTGACGGAAGAGCAGAAACGGAAAATATTCTTTGACAATTACCGGAATATCCTGAAGAAAGGAGGCTACCATGTTGATTGATATCAATGCTTACACCGGCCACTGGCCTTTTAAACGGCTGCGGGGCAACAGCTGCGAAGGCGTGCTGGAACGGATGAAGGAATACGGAACGGACCTGTCTGTGATCACGAACCTGAACGGCGTTTTTTATAAGAACACCCAGTCGGCCAACGAGGAACTGTATGAGGAGGTGCGCTCCAAAAGGGCGTTCAACGACCGTTTCCTGCCATTCGGCATCATCAATCCCATCTATGCCGGCTGGAAAGATGATTTTAATGCCTGCGTGAAGAACTTCGGCATGAAAGGTATAAGGGTGTTCCCTAACTATCATGATTATACGATAGGCGACCCGAACCTGCTGGAACTGGTGAAAATGGCGCGGGACAACGATGTGGCGGTGGCACTCACCATGCGTATTGTTGACAGCCGCCAGCGTTCCTGGATGGACCTTTCCACCGAATGGGCGCTGAAAGACTACCTGCCGCTGCTGCGCGCCGTTCCGGACGCGAAGTTTATGCTGCTGAACCTCGGCACGCCCCTGGCCATGTCCGAAGAAGATGAAAGGACGATCCGGGAGGGAAATGTGCTGATAGATACTTCAGGCAGGTACATTTCGAACTTCGCTAGTTTTGTGAAGAGGTTTGGCAAGAACAGGTTTGCTTTCGGGACACATTTTCCGGTTCTGGATTATTACACTGGGCTGCTGCGGATAGAATCGCTGCGGAAGGAAGAAGCCGATGAGGCGGACAGGGAGTTGTTCAGGCACCTGAACGCCAGCCGCTTCCTGAAGCTCTGAAGCTCCTTTCGCGGGATAATTTTTCATATTTTCGGGCCGGGATAATCATCTGTAACCGCAAAATGCCATGAAATCATCCAATAACGGAAAAAAGGATCAGCCATTGTCAGGGATCAAAGAGATCGCGAGGAGGGCCAACGTATCGATCGCTACGGTGGACCGTGTAATTCATGACAGGCCGGGCCTTGCCCCGGATACTAAGGAAAAGGTGCTGAAGATCATCAAGGAGCTGAACTACCAGCCCAATATCCACGCACGCCGTCTCAGCCTGGCGAAGCAGTTCAGGATCGCGACGCTCATCCCGGTACGGTCCAAAGAGACCAGCTTCTGGGAAGGGCCGCTGAAAGGGATCGAGATGGCCGCCGCGGAGATCGGGCAATACGGTGCAACAGTGGAAAAGTTCTTTTACGACCAGGAATCCGTAAGCTCTTTCCAGCAACAGTCTAACCTGCTGCTGAAATCGAAGCCGGACGGCCTGCTGTTCGCCCCGGCATTCATGGAGGAATCGGTGCTGTTCGTACAGAAATGCCAGAAGCAGGGCATTCCTTACGTGCTGATGGATTCAGACCTGCCCGGCGAAAACAGCCTGGCCTATATTGGCCCGAACCAGAACGCGAGCGGCAGCCTGGCGGCCCACCTGATCAGTTACCTGGTAGAAAAAGACGACAGCATCCTCATCGTGAATATTTCCAAGGAGCTGGACGATCAGCATCACCTGCTGAAAAAAGAAGAAGGTTTCAGGAACTATTTCAGAACGCACCGCTGGGACAACCAGATATTAAAGATCAACATCAATAAAACCGATCCGAAGTCCATCGAAAAAGGCCTGGCCGGCATGTTCAAAGAACATCCGAATATCCGGGTGGTGTTTGTGACCAATTCGAGGGTATCCAATGTAGCGGCTTTCATAGAGAAGCTGGACAGGAAGGTGATACTGATGGGGTACGATTTTGTGAATGAGAATATTGAGTTCATCGAAAAAGGCGTGATCGATTTCCTGATCTGCCAGAAGCCGCTGGAGCAGGCTTACAAAGGAGTGATGACGCTTTACCAGCACCTGGCGATATCTTTCCCGGTGAAGAAAGTGACGTTCATGCCGATCGATATCATTACGCGGGAGAATTATAGTTTTTATAATTACTAAAACAGTAATAATGACGGGAGCAGGGCTGCGG
>CBFHAF010000519.1:0-4104 GCA_965653435.1 uncultured Chitinophaga sp. | reverse complement strand
AGTTGTGTTTATCAGTATTTATTTTTTCACTTTAAAGTGGCTTCCCTGAAGACGATATTCAATCTTGCAGGATACAATTTATACTTGCCCATCAGCAGTTGGCCTTCCTGGCCGCCGAGGAAGGTAGCAAACCCCGCGCCAAGACCCTGATAGGGTTCTTTCAAAATGTAGAACATCCCCCGCGTGAGCGGGTATGATTTCATGCCAATGTAGAACTGGTAAGGTTTTACAAAGTCTGTGTTATTATCCGCACGCAATTTAACGGTCGTCACCATATTGGTAAACTCGATCGTCTTCGTATCGTTCGTGTCTGATATCCAGTTCACGCCGATCACGCCGATCGCGTCTTTATTCTTTGATACGTGATCGATCACCTCGGGGTTGGACTTGGCCGCCATGGTAGTGGCGGGAAGCGGTTTCCCTTTGTTGATGGAATCGCGGATGAAACGCACGGTGCTGGAATTCTGGTGGTCGAATACGATCTGCCATTTGCGTTCGCTGGTGCCGTCCATGATCTTGCGCACCTGGTCCATCGTGAGGATGGAGTCCGGATTGCCCGGGTTCACGATCAGGGCGATGGCGTCCGTAGCGAGCTGCAGGCTTTGCGGGCGTATCTTTTCCTTTTTGAAGAATTCCTTTTCGTCCTCTTTCAGGTCGCGCGTTACGATGATCATGCGGGCGCTGTCGTTGAACAGGTCTTTGAAACAATCCGCTTCCGGCTTGTATTCTGCGATGATCTTCGTTTTCGGGTATAATGACTGAAATACACGGATCTCTGATTCGATCAGCGGCTGATAGGTTTCATCCACCGAAATACGCATGGTACCTGAAGTGGGGGTATCTTTCTCACCGCCTTGAGATGAGCCGCCGGCACAGCCTGCGATGGTTATTGCAAAGGCAGAAGCTGTCAATAACACGCCCATCCAGTTTTTAGCTTTTAAAAACATACACACAGTCTAATGGTGAAAAATAGATCAAAAAAATAATTGCTTGACGCCCCTGTACACACGAAATAATCCATACGCACATAATACGCCGCCCAATGCATAGGTCAGCTCAGTGGAAATATTCAGCTTACCAAATCCCAGCTTCTCCGAGAATAGTGCATACAAACCAAAAAGGATAAAGAATACCCCCCTTATCAGTTCGCCCATTGGGCGGTATGACACATTCATCCGTTTGTTCGTGTTATCGTTCTCCTGTTGCATTAGTGGCAAATTACAAGTATACAAAAAAAATTGTTTTATTCTAGTTATACAAACTTTATTCGTTTGTTAAAATCCCGCCAGGCCTGGTTCGGAACTTTGCATTTAAGATGCGCCGACAAACAGTTTCCATATGAATTCCATATTACACCAAAGTTTTAACATATGCAATTGTGCCGGAATACGTTGCGCACTTCCCTGAAAATGTGGTAGTTTTGCGGTCTGAAAAAACGGGGGAACGCAGGCCGGCAAAGGATATTAACCAGCTGGTTTACAGCTGCTTACCTCCGTAAGCAATCTACAAACGATGAAAATTTTAATGGTCTGCCTCGGCAATATCTGCCGCTCGCCCCTTGCGGAAGGCATTCTAAGACATTTATCCGATCAGCGCGGCCTGGGCTGGGAGGTCGATTCAGCCGGCACCGGCAACTGGCATGTGGGGCATCCGCCGGATCCCCGCTCGGTTAAGGTGGCCAGGCAGAACGGGATCGATATTTCGGCTCTCCGGGGGCGGCAGTTCCAGGCGGAAGACTTCGATACTTTCGACAGGATATTCGTGATGGACCTGGACAATTACCGCGACGTGCTGCGCAAAGCCCGCAGCGAAGCGGATCGAGGGAAGGTACAATTATTGCTGGAACACCAGCAGCCCGTGCCGGATCCGTGGTACGACGATGCTCTTTTCGAGCCTGTATACAAACTGATCTTTTCCGCATGCGAGCGCATCGTAAAGGGCAGCTGATTATTCAAACACTACATTTCAAGCATAATGATAAAACTTAGTATCCCGCAAGGCACCCGCGATTTTGGGCCGGAAGTGGTGCGCAAACGCAACTACATTCTTTCCACTATCCGCAAGACCTTTGAACTGTACGGGTTCCAGCCGCTGGAAACGCCCGCCATGGAAAATACTTCCACCCTGCTCGGCAAATACGGCGAGGAAGGTGACCGGCTGATCTTTAAAATACTCAACAACGGCGACATCCTCGGCCAGGCACAGATGGCGAAAGACAGCAGGGAGCTGGGTTTGCTGCTTTGTGAAAAATCATTGAAATATGATCTCACCATCCCCTTCGCCCGCTACGTGGTGATGAACAACGGCAAGATCAATCTTCCATTCAAACGCTACCAGATCCAGCCTGTATGGCGCGGAGACAAGCCGCAGCGCGGCCGTTACCGCGAGTTCTACCAGTGCGACGCGGATGTGGTGGGAAGCCCTTCTCTGGTAAATGAAGTAGAGCTGCTGAAGATCTACGACACGGTAATGACCGAGCTCGGCCTGCACGGCTATCAGCTGAAAGTCAACAACCGCAAGGTATTGGCTGGTCTTGCTGAACTGGTAGGCCGCCCCGATCTGATGACCGACATCACGATCGCTATTGACAAGCTGGACAAGATCGGTGCGAACGGGGTGCGGGAAGAATTGGCGGAAAGAGGCCTGCAGCCTGCGGAGGTTTCTACCGTAATGGATTTTATCTCCGCGGAAGGCAGCAACGAAGAGAAGCTGGAGCGCCTTGCCAAATTGCTGGCGGATTCGCCTACAGGCTTAAAAGGCGTGGAGGAACTGCGGTTCATTCTCAGCAGCAACCTTACCAGCTTCAATTCCGCTCCCGTGATCGATCTCACGCTGGCGCGCGGACTGAATTATTATACCGGCATGATCGTGGAAGTGAAGGCGCCTGCACAGGTGAGCATGGGCAGCATCGGCGGCGGCGGGCGTTACGACGACCTCACCGGCCTGTTCGGCCTGCCTGGCATTTCAGGTGTTGGCATTTCGTTCGGGGTAGACAGGATCTATGATGTGCTGGAGGAGCTGAAACTGTTCCCCGCTACGGCGCAGCAGGGCACACAGGTCATATTTTTCCATCCCGGCGCCGAAAAGCTGGCAGAAGTATTCGGGTATGTGAGCCGGCTGCGGGAAAGGGGGATCATTGCCGAGCTTTATCCTGACGATATCAAGCAGGACAAACAATATAAGTATGCCGAGAAACGCGGTATCCCGTTCATTGCCTACCTGGAAGACAGTGCACCGGGCATTATCTCCATCAAGAACATTCCGCTCAAACAACGGTTTAACATCAAACCGGAAGAACTGGCGGGGTTTGAGTTCTAAAAAGAAAGGCGCTGTAAACACGGCGCCTTTTTTTACACAACTAAACTCTATATGTCTGTTCCATTGAATTGTTCCTGTTATTCCCAGGCGCCGGTTCCTACCCTTTTGCCAGACACAAAGCGCCAGTAGCTGTAGAATTCGTCGTCCAGGGGTTTGTAGAGATAATCAGGGATCACGTTCCGGAGGTGGTTGCCCCAGTGCGGAGTGGTACCATCGCGGTCTGTAAAGCCATATTCATCTGAAAGGTTCCAGGAGCTGAAAACCTTCCCGGTTTTGGAGAAGACTTTGGGATCGGCTGCCAGCGCAGCTGCTGCGCGGCCCACGAACCACGGGGTTTCGGATGCGATGAAGTTCTTATCTTTCTCCACACCTTCTTTCCAGTTGTTTTCCGTAACGCCAAAATAGCCCAGCATGGCTTCAGAACGCAGAAAACCAGGAGTGAGGGCAAGGGCGGTAATCTTATGGTCCTTCAGCTCTTCCGCCATCCCGAATGCAAGCCTGATGATGGATGTTTTTACCAGGTCGTACAGCAGCTGGCCGCGGTAGAAGTACCCGTCGCCGTCTGTGATCTCGATAATCAGCCCTTCCCCGGCCGGGATCATGAGAGGTACAGCATATTTGCTGGTAAGGATATGGGTATTGATGGCCTGATGCATCATTTTGAAACCATTAGAGAGATTGCTGATCTCCCAGAAAGGTTTCCCCCATTCCGTCAGCTCATCCCCGCCCCATACGTCGTTAACGAGGATATCCAGCCGGCCTTGCTCCTCGCCGATCTTGTCGCAG
>CBFHAF010000518.1:0-4111 GCA_965653435.1 uncultured Chitinophaga sp. | reverse complement strand
GGAAGCACTTTACCGGCAGTTCTTCGGATATGCCATGGCTATCTGTTTGCGTTACTCGAATAACAAGAATGAGGCGATTGAAATTTTAAACGATGGGTTCTTGAAAGTTTTTTACCACATCAATTCCTACGATACGTCCCGACCGTTTAAAAGCTGGCTCAGCAAGATCATGGCAAACACCGCGATCGATCACCTGCGGAGCCGCAAGAAAATTGCTTTTGCGGAAGATATTTCCCAGGCCTATGATCTGGGCGTTGCAGACGACAAAGCTTTAGACAAACTATCCTATGATGAAATTCTGCATCTTGTTCAGAATCTTCCCCCGGCTTATAAAACAGTTTTCAATTTATATGTGATGGAAGGATTTCAGCACCAGGAGATCGCGGCTATGCTTGGCATTTCCGAAGGCACTTCCAAATCGAATCTATTCAAAGCGAAAAAAATACTGAAGGAAAAGATAGAAGAATTATCATCCCTAAAAATACCAGGCACCGGCACGATCGGTGCGCCAATAAAAAAATGAGCGAACAGTTTGAAAATATGATCCGTAACAAGCTGCAGGAAGCAGAGCCTTCATTCGACCCGGCCGCCTGGGAAAAAATGAAAGCAAAGCTGGATAATGCAGACCGCCGCCGGCCTTTCTTCTGGTGGTGGGCCGGAGGTTTGCTGCTGGTCGTGGGGCTTGCGGGCTGGTGGTGGTTTACAAGGCAGGCTGATACAACGCCCGCCAAACAGGAGCAGGCGGCCGCTTCAACAGATGTGAATAAGTCCAATCAAAATAACACAACGAATGCTCCCGCGAACGGGAATAATAAAATTCCGGTCCTGCCTTCCGCCAACATTCCGGGAGCAGGCACGGATGATGTGGATAACGCAACCGGAAAGAATGGGCAGCACTTAGTAACCCAGGATCAGTCTTTCAACAGGACGCCTGTTACAAATAATAACCGGCCAGGCTCAGGGAGCAATGTGAATTACCCGGTAACGGGAAATCCGCCGGATAAAAACAATGCTTCACCCGGCAATAATGTGAATAACACGATCACTCCGGCTAACACACCAACAAGTGGAAATGTCAGCAACACACAGGCTACTTCTCAACAGCCTTCACCTGCCCCTGTGGGTGTGAATAATCCTGCACCGGGGAATCAGCTTCCCGGAACTATTCCTTCTTCACCTGCGAATGTGAATAACCCGGCCCAAAAACCTCAGCCAGCGGGCGATTCGGCAAGTGCTGATAAACCCATGCGTAAAAAACAAAAACGCGGTTTCGACGTCGGGCTCTTTTTAGGTCCGGACCTGAACGTTACGCCGGCGTTTAAAGGTTTGCCTGTTGGCATTACCGGCGGACTTATCGTACGATACCACGTGAATAACCGCTGGTATCTGAATACGGGTGTGGGTTATGCGAAAAAACTTTACGGCGCTTCGCCTTCGGAATACACCATGTCCTACCCTAATGCATATAATAAGATCGATGCGGATTGTGATGTGGTAGATGTGCCGCTGAATGTGAACTATACTTTCGCTGAAGGAAAGAAAAGCAGCTGGAGTGTAATGGCCGGCGCGTCTTCTTATTTCATGCTGAAGGAAAAATATACCGGCACTTACCAGAACGGCTCGAAAAGGGACTGGATCGTTAAAAACAAAAACGAACATTATTTTTCAGTCATCAACCTCGGCGTAACCTGGGAAAAGCAGACCCGCAGCCGCCTGACATGGGGGCTTCAGCCATATGTGAAAATTCCTGTGAGCGGCGTAGGACAGGGAAGCGTGAAAGTATATTCCGCCGGAGTAACGGTGCAGGCTATACTGGGAAAGAAAAAAGATTAACGGGATTTTTTCTCGCGGATGTTCTTATAGAGCTTGATCGCCACCATCAGCGCGATCACAAATATCACCAGTCCTGCCATTGCCCACATCATACTGAGGAAACTCTTCAGCACCACCAGGAATACGATCGCCACCAGGAATATCGTGGCCACTTCGTTCCATACGCGCAGCTGTGTGGAAGTAAGTTTTACGCGGCCCTTCATGAGATCCTTAAAAATGCCGTGGAGTAAAAAGAAATAAATATACAATCCAAGCACAAATCCCAGTTTTATCCACAGCCAGACGGGAACACTGCCCAGCAATATCAGCATCCATGGCCCAAAAATAAGCGTGAGTATGGCGGATGGCCAGGTGATGCCGAACCAGAGCCGTTTCATCATGATGCGGTACTGCTCCTGCAAAATTTGCTTGCGCGGTTCTTCCATTGCTTCAGCCTCTGCGTAATACACAAAAAGGCGGACAATATAGAAGAGCCCGGCAAACCAGGTAACGATAAAGATGATATGGAGGGCCTTGATGGTAAGATACATACCTGGCAAAATTACATAAAATCAACCAGCGCCTGCATGATTCTAAACAGCCTGCATTTCCCGCTGGTGAAGGGAACGGTAAATGATCCAGTGAATGATGATGCCAACGACAAAATTCAAGATGCACCAGAAAGTCATCCAGCTGTTCTCAAGATAAAAGCCGGCGGCGAAGAACCATATGAGAAAATACACGTGGAACCATCCGGGCACAAGCCAGGTTACTATTGGTAAGCGTGTGCGCGATACCGTTCCTTTTTTCATAAAACCCAGTACAGCCAGCGTGATAAAGATGATAAAAAGCGCCACCAGCCTGTGTGCGCTTGTAACGCCGAACGTCCGCAGCCAGTCCGCCAGCGGGAAAAGCGAGATGTACAAAGCAACCTGCGAAATAAGAATGGATAACAAGGGCGTGGCTATACGCCAGGCTTTGCTGCCCGCCCATCTTACCTTTTCCAGCCACCGTGCGAAAACGGAATAATAGAACACCACGAGCAACCAGCCGTAGAAATTCCCATACGGTATGCCGAACCACTGGCCAGTAAGTGAAAATTCAGCGCCTGTGCGGTTTTCCCAATCCCAGTGCCACATATGCAGGCGGTAAGCCACCACATCCATACTCAGGTCGATATTTATGGCCAGCAGTGTATCTACCGCAGCAGCGGCCCAGATGGGCATGTTGAGCGCGTCCGTTACCAGCCTTGCCGTGTACATGATCACTGCCCAGCCCATGCCGATACAAAGCGGGATATCTTTCGGGGAATTGCCGAACATGACCCAGAATTTCCCGTACACATATCCTGCGCTGGCCCGCACGTTCACATACTCCAGCAAAAGCCCGAACCCCAGGCCGCCCAGCAGGTAAGCCATATGGCCGGGCCCTTTTTTCCAGGCATGGTAAAGGCAGAGCATGAACAGGATGTACATGCACAATTCCGTAAGGGGGTAACAGTAAGCGGGCGGATAGCCGTAAGGCATGCCGGCAAAGGGTTGCATAAGCGTTGCGTTTATAATTGTTCCTTGTCCATATACGAATTTTTACGGCTGTCTTTGGACGTGGTGTATACGATCAGGGAAATGAAGATACAAAATGCGACATACCAGTAATACCAGGGCTCATGGCCGATATTCTTGAACCAGAGCGCGAGATATTCCGCCGTGCCGCCAAACAGCGCCACGGTGAGCGCGTAAGGCAGGCCTACGCCCAGCGCGCGCACTTCCGCGGGGAACAACTCCGCTTTCACAACGGCATTGATGGACGTGTAGCCGCTCACGATCAGCAATGCCGCGAGTATCAGGAAAAATGCAGCCCATGGCGAAGTGGTATGGCTAATGGCGGTGAGAATGGGTACGGTGAAAATAGTTCCAAGTATGCCGAAGCCCACCAGCAAGGGTTTTCTCCCTACCTTGTCGGACAAAAGCCCGAACAGGGGCTGCAGCAATGCGTAGATGAGCATGAGGCAGAAAGTAATGAGCGTGGATTGTTCGGTCGTCAGCTTCACCGTGTTCACCAGGAATTTCTGCATGTAAGTGGTGTAAGTATAAAATGCGAGCGTTCCTCCCAAAGTAAGGCCCACAACGGTAAGCACGGCTTTCGGATGTCTTTTGATGAGCACTTTTACAGAGCCGCGTTCTTTCTTTTTGGTTTCCACGTTCACCGATTCGTGCATGTTGCGGCGCAGGTACAAAGCCACCAATGCCAGCAATGCGCCGATCACGAAAGGAATACGCCAGCCCCATTCCGCGAGCTG
>CBFHAF010000517.1:0-4111 GCA_965653435.1 uncultured Chitinophaga sp. | reverse complement strand
GAAAAGATGCAGCGGCGGGTTGTCCGACTTGCTTACGGCAATGATCACGTCTACCGCTTTTTCAGGATCGCCGGCCTGGTTGCCGTCTATATTGTGCTGGTGTGCGGTCTGCACTTCACGGATATTAGCGTAATCCGCAATGGGATTGGCGGGTACGGCCAATGAACCGGAGGAAAGGAAGTTGGTGCGGAAGTAACCCGGGCTAACGATCACCGCTTTCACGCCAAAAGGTTTCACTTCCGCGGAAAGGGATTCGGTAAGCCCTTCCAGCGCAAATTTGGTGGCACAATAGCTGCCGAAGCCGGGAAATGCACCGGTAAAGCCGCCGATGGAGGAGATGTTGAAGATAAAACCATCTTTTTGATTGCGGAAAACCGGCATCACATTACGGATCACGTTCAGCGCGCCGAATACATTCACTTCAAAATTAGCCCTTACTTCTTTGTCCGTCAGCTCTTCCAATCCGCCTACCAGCCCATAGCCCGCATTGTTCACCACCACGTCTATCCGGCCAAAGGCGGATATCGTGCGGCGGATGGAATTGTTCACGCTTTCCTCATCGGAAAGGTTCACGGCAAGGGGGAGGAAGTTCGGGGAGTCGCTGCCTACTGCATCCTTTAATGCATCCAGCTTGCGGGAAGTGGCCGCCACGCGTGCGCCGGAAGCCAGGAGTTTTTTTACCATTATCAGGCCGAAACCCTGTGAGGCGCCTGTGATATACCATACTTTTTCTTGTTCCATGGTGTGTGTTTGTTTTGTTGACACAAAGCTACACCGGCAGGGAAGCATGGCTGTTAATGATATCAAACCAAAAATTGTAAAAATCAAGCGGCCCGGAAAGTACGGGGGGTAAGCTGGGTCTTTTTCTTGAAAAAGTTGTTGAAATGTGCCGGCTCCTGGAAACCCAGGCAATACCCGATCTCGGAAACATTCCAGTCCGTATGCTTCAGCAGCGCCTTCGCTTCCTGCACCAGCCGGTCTGCGATCAGCTCGGAAGTGGACTTTCCCGTGGCGTCTTTCAGCGCTTTGTTCAGGTGATTGACGTGCACGGATAACTGTGATGCAAAATCGATAGCCGTGCGCAGGTTCACCTGCTGCATAGGCGATTCTATCGGGAATTGCCTTTCCAGCAGGTCCGAAAACAGGGAAGAGATGCGGTTTGCCGCGTTGGAATGAGCGGGAGAAAGGGCGATGGGCTGCAGCTTCATGCCCATGTGGATCAGCTCCATAGTATAATTGCGCAGCAGGTCGTATTTGTAGGTATAATCCGAATGGATCTCCGCCAGCATCTTTTCAAACAGCTCCTTCACCGGCTGCACCTGCGAATGCGGCAGGAACACGACAGGCTGGCCGCCGGGCCTGAACAGCGGGAATTCCGTGAGCCGTGTGGCGTTGAAGTTATGGAAGAACGCATCGGTGAAAATGCAGAAGTAGCCGGACTGTTCATCACTTAAAGGCTCGCACTGGTAGGGCACCTGCGGGTTGGCGAACATGAGGGCGTGCTCTTCCACATCAATGGTCTTATCCGCGAAAAAGTAACGGTTCCGGCCGCTCACAAGGGCAACCTTATAAAAATCCTTACGGCTGTATGGCAATGGTTTGGCATGGTGGCCCACAAATTCTTCCGAGTTGAATACGTTGAAATGGCCAACTTCCTTGCCAATGTCAGCAGGCATGGTCAGTTGTTTGGCGCGGTAGAATTCTTCAAGCGACTGTATTTTTTCCATATACTCAAATTTACGAAGAAGCAGGAAAGCAAAATTCACGGTTTTTTTGATTAAATTTTGAGGGCAAGGGTGATATTTCGTCTTTTTCAGGCACTATATGATAAAACTCATTCGTCATGGACCAGATTACAACATTATACCGGGAAGCCTTTCCTCATGCCGCGCGGGCCGTCCGCCGGCTGGGCGGCGACCTTGAAACGGCCAGGGACCTGTTTCACGACGCCATGATCATTTACCTGGAAAAAAGCCGGAGCGGGCATTTGCAGATAGATTCCTCTCCTGTGGCTTACCTGGTGGGCATAACGAAGATATTATGGCTCAAAAGCAACCGGCAGCAAGGGAAAACGGAAACGCTGGATTACCTGGCGCATTATATGTCCATCCCCGAAGATTTCTACACGCAGCCGGAAGAGGCGCCGCTGCTGGAACAGCTGAAAGTTGCCGGGGAGAAATGCCTGCAGCTGCTCCAGGCGTTCTATTACGATAACCTGAACATGCAGGAAATAGCGGAATCATTCGATTACAGCAGTCCCCATTCCGCGACGGTGCAGAAATACAAATGCCTGGAAAAAGTGCGTAAGTCCTTCTCAAAAACCACCTGCCATGCGGAAACATTTGCTTGACATACAGGAGGCCGAACGGTACCTGCTGAAAGAAATGCCGGCGCAGGAAAAACGTTTGTTCGAAGCCAGGATGCTGGCTGACCCTGCGCTACAAGCCGCTGTGGAAGAGCAGCGGCGGGCCCTGCGCCTCATCCTCCAGGCCGCCCGAGACCGGCAGCGCGAAAAACTTTCTGCCATATACGATCAACTGGCGGAGGACCCTTCCTTTGCCAAAACCATCCACACCATCTTTTACTGATATGACGCTCATACCCACCGTTCTGGACGGCTCCACACGGAGCGCGTACGATATTTACAGCCTGTTGCTGAAGGAAAGGATCATTTTCATCGGCACGGCCATAGACGAGCACCTGGCCAACCTGGTAGTGGCCCAGCTCCTCTACCTGGACAGCGAGAACCATTACCCCATCAGGCTTTACATTCACAGCCCCGGCGGCAGCGTGTACGCGGGCATGGCCATATACGACACGATGCGTATCTGCAAATCGCCCATCAGCACGGTTTCCGTTGGTTTTACAGGCAGCATGGGCACAGTGCTGCTAACCTGCGGCACAAAAGGCCAGCGCTACGCCCTGCCGCATGCCACCGTGCATATGCACCCTACCGGGGGCGGCGCCAAAGGTTACACGGAAGATGTACGCATTGCATACCAGGAACAGGAAAGGCTGCAAACGCAGGTGTTCAGGATCATCGGGAATAATTCAGGTCACGATGTGCAGGAGATCGAAGAGATGTACCGGCGCGATAAGTTCATGACCGCCCATGAAGCCAAGGCTTATGGCCTGGTGGATGAAGTGCTGGGCTCATGAATGGTCGTGGATGAACTGGAAAGCTCTCCGTTCAGACCAGTAATGTTTCCCTGAAAAGGTCACGAAACCGACATGGCCGCCGGTTGCAGGCGTTTCAAGATGGAAATTGGGGTTGGCTTCCGCTTCCGCGTATGGATAGCTGCCCTTGCCCAGGAACGGATCATCCAGCGCGTTGATGAGCAGCGTGGGAATGGTAATGCGGGGGAGGAATTGTTTGGAGCTGTTCTTCGCCCAATATTCCTCTGCATCCCTGAAACCATGAATGGGAGCGGTATACCGGTCGTCGAACTGGCGGAAGTTACGGATAGCGCCGAAACCGTTCAGCGATATTTTTTCAGGGTATTTACGGGCCTTGACCTGCAGTTTTTCGCCGAGCGAGCGGATAAAACGTTTCATGTAAATGGAATTGTGGCGTTTCTCCAGCTCGAAGGAGCTGTCTTTCAGGTCCACCGGCACAGAAATAGCCACGGCCGATTTAATTGATGCGGGAATGGAAGCACCCTGCTCGCCGATGTACTTCAGCGTTACATTCCCGCCCAGCGAAAATCCTACGATATGGAGGCTCTCATAATCTTTCTGTACATGCTCTATCACTGTTTGCAGGTCGCCGGTCTCACCGCTGTGATAGAAACGGAGGGCATTATTACTTTCACCGCTGCACCCGCGGAAGTTCATAGAAACAGTGTCGTACCCGCCTTCGTTGAAGATATGCACCATGCCGGTCACGTATTGCCTCTTGGAATTGCCTTCCAGGCCATGAAGGATGATCACCAGCTTTCTGCTGCCGGTTTTGCTGAAGTCCAGGTCTATGAAATCGTTGTCTGCCGTGGGAATGCGGGTGCGCGTGGGGATGCCGGTGGTCTGCCGTATGCTGTTCCGAATGGGCGGCGGCATGATTGTGCGGTTGGCTACCAAGGGCATGCGCATGCGGAACGGCGGGCGGCATCACCGC
>CBFHAF010000516.1:0-4113 GCA_965653435.1 uncultured Chitinophaga sp. | reverse complement strand
ACGGGATAAGAATCGTAGTTCTTCTGCTCCGGGTCAGGGAATTCTTTCATGGCGGAGAAGGCGAACAGGTTGGTCCCGTTGAAATACAGCTGAGCGCTGCTGAGCCCTATCCTGCTGGTCCAGCTCTTCGGCAGCGTGTAGCCGAGGTTCAGCATTTTCATGCGGAAGTAAGCGCCGTTGCGGATCCAGAATGAAGATCCCACAGCACCGGCCTCACCCCAGCCGCTCTGGCCCACGGGACGCGGGTATTTGCCGTCAGTCGTTTCTGGCGTGTATACGTCGCCGGCCCAGATGGGGTAATAAGGGCGGATATTGGAACCGTGCTGGCGCATGCCCGCGCCTTCCTGGTTGCTGATGATGCGGTCGTAGGAAGTAACGCCCTGGAAGAAGGTCTGCAAAGCCCAGTTTTTCCAGGATACATTGATGCCCATCCCGAAGTTGATGCGCGGGGTGGCGTTGGTGGAAAGCAGCTGCATATCGTTTTCATCTATCTTGCCGTCAGGGCCGGGAGAATAATTGGCGCCGCGCACGTCTTCATACAAGAGGGCGCCCAGGTAGGGCTTGCGGCCAAACTGCATGAAGTTTTTGGACAGCAGCGCGTCCAGTTCCGACTGCGTGCGGATAATGCCGAGGGATTTGTACCCTACGATCCGGTTTTCCGGCCGGCCTACGCGTGATTCAAAGTTGCGGCCGCCGTTCGGGCCGAAGGCCGCGGTTTCGTCGTAAATATCCCAGCGGTCCCTGGCGTAGCCCAGGTTGCCCGTTACTGAATAGTTGATCTTATTGCCGGCCGCCCTATCGCGCCACTCAAGCGTGAGCTCGGCTCCTCTCCAGGAACGCGCGGCGTAATTCTCCGGCGCCAGTGACATACCGTAATTGTCCGCCAGCTTCACTTCGCGGGAGCCGAGGATGTCGGTCTCTTTGCGGAGGAATACGTCTATCGTACCGTTCAGCCTGCTTTTCAGGATGGAAAAGTCGATACCGGCGTTATACGAGGTGGAGGTTGCCCAGGTAAGATCCGGGTTGGGCGTAGGCCCGGGGCGTATGGTTGTGTAAAGACGGTCGCCGAACATGTATGAACCCGCATTCACGTAATAATTGCGGTAAGAGAACGGCGCAATGCGCTGGTTGGCCACATTCAGGTCGTTACCCGTGGTACCGTACGAAGCGCGGATCTTCAGTTCGTCGAAGAAGTTCGTGGCGTTGCGGAAAAAATTCTCTTCCGACAGGCGCCATGCGGCGGACACTGAGGGGAAAAAGCCCCAGCGTTTATGGGCAGGAAAAAGGGTGTTACCGTCGTAACGGAAGGAGAATTCCGCAATGTAGCGGCTGTCGTAGTTATAGTTCAAACGGCCTATCCACGACTGGCGCGCGCCTACTTCTTCCCAGCCGCTTGCGTCACGGAACTGGCGGTCTAATGAATAGGCGAACATCTGGTCGAAGTTTTCTACCGGTGTCGGGTTCTCCGCCCGTGAAATGGCGCCATAGCCGCCGTTTTCAGCCTGCTCAAATACCACGAGGGCGTCTACACCGTGTTTGTTGAAGGTCCGGTTATAGTTCAGGAACCAGTTCAGCTGGTAGCTCCACAGGGTGGAAATACGGTAGTCCATGAAAGGCTGGTTCTGGCTGAAGTTGAAGATCACGGTCTTGTTCTCATCCGGCGGCCCGGGAATGAAGCGGTTGCCGTTAGGCTGCGCGGGGATGAATGAATAGGCCTTTTGGTAGGTCATGAAACGCTTGCGCATGTAATCTTCGCCTACATAGTTGCCCACTACCTTCGTGGTCAGGCCTTTCACGAATTTATCCAGGCTGATGTCTATGCCCAGGATGGTGTTCATATTGCGTTTGCGCAGATTGATGTAGCGGTCGCCGATCACCTGGTCTATCACGTTCCACATCTGCCAGCTGCCCATTACAGGCTGCACGGGGTAAGGCGTGATGTGATCGGCAGGCTGGCCGTCCGCTGTAAGATAGAACGGGTAGGTCTTCGGCCAGTTGAAGGTTACGCGATAAATGTCCGACACGTCAAACTCGTCGTCATTCTCAGATCCGCCAAACGGCCAGAAGAAACGGTCCTGGTTCTCCTGGAAAGCGGAAATGTTCAGGTTCACCTTGATCGCTTCGGATACCTTGGCGGTCACGTTGGAGCGAAGGTTAACCTTTTTATGCTCAAGGCTTTTGTAGGAGCCTTCTTCACCGCGGTAGCTCAGCATGGAGTAATAAGTGATGCGGTCGTTGCCGCCGGATACGCTCAGCGAGTGGCGCATGCTCCACGGGTTTTGCCAGATGAAGTCGTTTACGTTATATTTTTTATCCTTAAAATAATCGAACTCGGCCTGGCCGTTGGGCAGGTCGATACCCTGAAAAGCGGCCACACGGTTCTGGTAGATCAGTTCGTCCACTGCATTGGTCTTGTCTGAATGCAAGGTCATCGTGGGCCGGTTGGTGGTGTAGTTGGTCTGGAAGTTGAACACTGGTTTCTGGCTCGAGCCTTTTTTGGTGGTCACCAGCACTACGCCGTTGCCCGCGCGGGAACCGTAGATGGAGGCGGTGGCGGCGTCTTTGAGGAAGCTCATCTGGTCCACTTCCGCGGCTTCCAGTGCGTCGAACGCTTCTTTGTCGCGCACAACACCGTCTATTACAAACAACGGGTCGCCAAACGAGCCGCGGATGCGGATGCTGGAGGATGCGCCTGCAAGACCGGAGGTGTTGGTCACGTTCACGCCGGGGGCGCGGCCGGCCAGGGCATTGGAAAGATTGGAAGGCGCGAGGTTCACCAGCTCGCCCGCGTTCACGGGGGTAACGGCGCCTGTCAGGTTCACTTTTTTCTGTGTGCCATACCCTACCACCACCAGCTCGTTCAGGCCTTTGGCGGAAGTGGTCAGCACCACATCCAAACGGGCCTGCGTGCCTACGGCGACCTCCTGGGCATTGTAACCTATGAAGCTGAATACGAGCACCGCCCCGTTGTCCGGCACGCTGATCGTATACTCCCCGTTGGGATTGGTAACGGTACCGGTGCTGGTGCCTTTCAGGGCAACGCTCACACCGGGAAGACCGGCGCCTGTACCATCGGTAACCTTACCGGAAATTTTTCTGTCAAAGGCCGCCGGGCGGGGGGCGGCGAATACGGCAAACGCCGTGAGCAGCAGCAGCGCGGTAAGCAGGCCACGTAACTCCCATGTCTGGCGGCCAGGCCGCAAGCCGCCTGAAGGCTGCTTTTCTTTTGCACGAATGAGTAGCATAGATTTGGTTTGTGTTAGGAAAATGAGCAGATATCTGGTACGGCCATCAGCGTATCCAGCAGATTTTTGATTGATCAATTATTCGCCCGCACGAAGCGATCATACGCTTCATTCGGACAAAGGTTTCACTGTTATTTTCTCAGAAAAATGGTTCTAACGGTTTTTACAATAAAAGCATTCCTTACGTTTACACAGAGCCGCACAAATACGGGCCAACAGCCTCAGATTTAGATTACAAACGCTCATCATACATTATGTGCGCTCCGGTCATAAAAGTAATATACTTATCTGTAATTTCAAATCGTGTATATATTGTTTCGGAGATTTAATATTCCGGTTGCATTTTATTACGGAAGCTTCCGGGTTCGTTTTTGAGGAGAATGGCCTGCCGGCGGCGTTTTCAGGTTGTGAAGGGCCTCAGGTGAACTGCTTTGCGTCCCGAAAACACGAAACCCGCGGGACGGTATCCACGCGGGCCTCGTTAGTATATTCTATTTTCATCTATCTGCCGCAGTCGGCTGACCAGTTCCTGCCGTTCCTGGAGAACCCGATCACCAGCTTGTCTTTGTTGATGGTGATCAGCCCTGTTCCGGAAGAGCCGACGCTCACGAGCGTATTATCGTCTTTCCGCTGGAATTCCACTCCGTTAAGATCCGGGATGCCGTCTGAGAACCTGAAATTATAAGTGTTGTTCAGTTTCGTGACAAATACGCTGCCATTTTCCTGGGTAATATTTTTTTCTGCATCAGTGTACCCGATCTTTCCTCTAAAGGTGCCGGCAAATACGTCTACATCCGCGGGGTCAGTGTCTTTACTGCAGGAACTCATGATAAATGCCGCCAACAGCAGTACGCCCATAATTTTAAGC
>CBFHAF010000515.1:0-4121 GCA_965653435.1 uncultured Chitinophaga sp. | reverse complement strand
GCTGGTGATGAACTTCGCCGCGGCGCGCTTTTGCTTGTAATAGTCCTTCATCTCGTCATCCATCGAGCGGATCGACAGCCCAGTGCTGGCGCCGATGGCGGAGATCGAGAGGTAGCGCTTCACCCCGGCATTTTCGGCGGCAGCAAGGAAAATAAAAAATTCGACAGCATTCAGCAGTTCAAACATACCAACGATTGGATACTGAAAGGCATCAACCGCGACTTTACCGCTTCGCAGGTAAGGGAAAGGGTAGAAGCCGCCCTGGGCATCGCCATTAAACCCGAAGAAGCGCAATCGTTGCTGGCCCATTATTCGCGCCCCGACGGCGAAGGCCTTTACAATAAAGCAAAGCTGCCGTTCCGGGAGCTGGGCGAGCTGCTGAGCGGCTACACTACCGTGCATTGGGCTTCCATGGACCACTCCGCGGATCATGTGGAACTGACCATGCTGGGCCCGGGCAGCCAGATGCTGAAGCCGTTCATGTTAAATACTGAATTGCATAACCTCATGCTGGAAGCCACAGGCGTTAAAAAAGCATAACTTAAAATATTTCCATCCATTGTTTTTAAAGTTGCCGATCAACCCATTTCCGGGAAAGGGCTGGCCATCCGGCCGGTCCTTTTTCGATTTTGCAACGGCATGAGATGTATGATTTGATATCGCTGTAGTAGTAATACTACACCCTGATCGTACTCGTTCTATACACCGGCCTTCCTGCCGTTGTTACCTTAGTGGATCGATTATCCGGCTTATTCTTAAAAAAACAGGACAGGTAAAGCCATATTCTATTTAACCATATTACGCCTATGAAGACTTTTACCCTTCTTGTGTGGGTGCGCGGAATTGCGTATTCCCGGAATCTCTCAGTGATATTTTTGTTTGTTAGCAACCGCCGTCATAAAAGCAGCTGCATTTCCTGTTACTAATCCCCGCTACTAAAAATTAAACCGTCAGAACCTTGAAGCACTATTACTTCCCGATAAAAGAAAAGAGGCGCATTGCGATGATCGCATTACTGATACTGATGGGTATCCGGCTTTCCGCGCAGGAACAAAAAGGAGAGCTGCGCCTGGCAGATGAAGCTTATGCCCGGCAGGAGTATGCGCTGGCCGGCAGCCTTTACACCCGCGTGGTAAAAAACAAGGGCAAACACGCGCCCACGGACCTGCTGCTGAAGCTCGCCATCTGCCACCGCGAGGTGGGCAATTTTAGTCAGGCCGCAGGCTGGTATGCAGAAGTGATCCACCGGCCGGACCATTCCAGGGGCGCTTATTTCGCCTATGGCGAAGTGCTCCGGAACATGGAGCAGTACGATTCCGCCCGCGTGCAATACGGTCTTTTCGAAACCGGGGATGCAGACAGCCTTCAGCTGAAAGCTGCCGCCTTGCAGGGTTGCGGTGATGCCGTAAAATGGCGCGAACGCAAAGTGAACCTGAACAACCTCAAAGGATTAAAGGAACTGAACACGCCTTATTCGGAATGGATCAGCGGCGCGGTGCGCCAGGGCCTGCTGATCGTGAGCAACGGCTACCGCAGGATGATGCTGAACGATGGCGCGGAAAATAATCCCGCTTCAGATAAAAGGACTTTTCAACCGTATTACAAAGCATATGTTTACCAGCAATACCCCGGCGGCAATGCTGTAATGTACCTGGAAGAGATGCTGCCCAAAGTGCTCGGGAAATATGATTATCATATCGGCCCTGCCTGCTTCAGCGCTAAAGAAGACACGGTATATGTAACCGTGAATGAGCAGGAAAGGCCGGTTATAAAGCAGAAGCGCGGCCCGGACAACGGGAGGCGGCGCCTGGTGCTGTATTATTCCGTAAAAAAAGATAACGTTTGGTCTCCCCTCCAATTATTGCCCGGCCTGAATTTGGACGGGTTCTCCTCCAGCCATCCTGTGCTGAACAGTGCTGGAGACTTGCTTTACTTTGTATCTGACAGGCCGGGAGGATTTGGGCAAACAGATATCTGGTACAGTGAAAAACAGGCGGACAGCAGCTGGGGCAAGCCAGTGAACTGCGGCCCCCGGATCAACACCGTAGCCTCCGAAACCTTTCCCACCTTTAACGAAGAAGGTACCCTGTACTTTTCCAGCAAAGGCCATCCCGGTATGGGAGGTTACGACATTTTCCGGGCAACGGGCGCGAAAGCTGAATGGGAAGCGCCTTTCAACATCCAGCTCCCTTTCAACTCCGGTGCTGACGATATGGGCTTTATCCTGAAAGTGAACGGTTACGAAGGATACTTTTCTTCCAACCGTAACGGCGGCCTTGGTTCCGATGATGTGTACCACTTTATGGACCCCGCTATGACCGGCTGGCTGAAGGGGGGCGGAACAACACCTGTTGATGATCCCGCCGGCAAACCGCAGCCCGGTACCCGGCCTGCAGACCCGGTTGCCGGGAAGCCTTCAGCAGGTGGAAGCACTGCGGGGGCAACACCTGTGAAAAGACCGCTGACGGCTGAAGAAAAGGAAATGGTGGGCAAAGTGGAAAAACTGCAATTCCTCTACGATTATAACAGCGTTGAATTATTGTCCGAGTCCCGCAAGATGCTGGATTACGTGGCCGGCGTGCTCAAGCAGCACCCGGACTGGAAGCTGATGGTGCTGTCGTTTACTGACAGCCGCGGCGGCGACCAGTACAACACGGACCTTTCGGCATTGCGCTGTTATGCGGTGATCGACTACCTGGCTGCAAAAGGCATTTCACCGAAGCGCCTGTATTACCGCAATATGGGCGAACGGAATCTCGTAAACCCCTGTAAGGACGGTGTTCCCTGCACCGAGCAACAGCAGCGGCAGAACAGGCGGTCCGAGCTAAGGGTCATCTACTAACGGCTTCGAATAATGGTTATCATAGGAAAGGGGCTGTCTGTTGAGACGGCCCTATTTTTTATCTTTGCCGGATGAAGATCTACCAGGCATTCATACAGCTGCAGGAAAGGAAACGCGGTTTCCACCTGATCACCGCCGAAGTGACGCAGGCCCTGCCGCAGCTCAGGGAACTGAAAACCGGCATGTGCCAGGTATTCATCCGGCATACTTCCGCTTCACTCACTATTAACGAAAATGCGGATCCTACGGTGCGTAAGGATTTCGAAATGTATTTCAGCAAGGCCGTGCCCGAGAACGACCCGCAATACCTCCACGACGACGAAGGCCCCGACGATATGCCCGCCCACCTGAAAGCCGCCCTGCTGGGCAGCTCTGTTATGATACCCGTGCGCAACGGCAGGCTGGCCTTAGGTACCTGGCAGGGCGTTTACCTCTGCGAGCACCGCAACCACGGCGGGCCCAGGGAGCTTGTCATTACAGCCTGGGGAGAAACGGACCCCGCCTGAAAGTTTTCTTAACTTAGCAACCGGCTCCGGCAAGCGGGGCCTGTTTTTTCATTTCAACAAAAAGAATAATGAGCAATACCATACAAAGCGCGATCTACCAGGATGGCGCGGCCATTCCCTGGGAAGATGCTGCCCCGGGCATACAGCGGCAGATGTTCGGTTACGACAACAACGTGATGCTGGTGAAAGTGAAATTCGAAAAAGGAGCGGTGGGCGATATGCACCGGCACCCGCATACACAGGTGAGCTATGTGGAAAGCGGCAGCTTTGAGCTGACCATTGGCGGGGAAAAGAAAATACTGCATAAGGGCGACGGGTATTTTGTGCCTTCGGATGTGCTGCATGGTTGTGTATGTCTTGAACCCGGTGTGCTGATAGACGTATTCACCCCTCACCGCGCAGATTTCCTGCCAAAAATATAACGAATATGCAATACCCTGAAATAGCCGGTTTCATCAACGCCGTGATCGATAAGGTGGAAGAGCTTATTCCTGAATACATGCAACGGAAGGAAGACAGCGAGAAGGAGAGGGGCGGCGTGGCCGTTTGCATCCTGGACCCCGAAGGCCGCGTGTACGGCAAGATGTTCGGCAAAGACAGGATCATGGCCCGCGAACGTTACCGCGTAGCCTGGACGAAGGCCAGCCAGGCCTGGATCACCGGTCTTCCTACCGGCGAATATGAAAGGCGCGTGTTCAATAAAGAAATAGACGAAGGCCAATTCGGCATCCGCCGGCCGGACCTGATAGGCTGGGAAGGCGGCCAGCCGCTGC
>CBFHAF010000514.1:0-4127 GCA_965653435.1 uncultured Chitinophaga sp. | reverse complement strand
ACAGGCTTCTCGTCGCTGCCGCCATCCGGCCCCATGATACCTGATACGGCCATCACACAATCCACATGGAGCGCCTTTAATGCGCCTTCGGCCATTTCCCTGACGGTCTGCTCGCTTACCGCGCCGTACGTCTCCAATGTAGCGGCCTGCACACCCAGGAGGTTCATTTTGGTTTCGTTTGCATAACTCACCACGCTGCCTTTGAAGTAACGGGAGCTGCCGGCCACGGCTGTGATCTGGCTGGCGATCTTTCCGCCCGTGCAGCTTTCGGCAGTGCCCGCGGTGAGGCCTTTTTCCAGCAGTATCTTTCCCAGTATCACGCCCATGGGCTGGTCTTCTTCCGCCACGATAATATCCGCCACCAGGGTTTTAAGCTGGCTGAAAGCATTTTTTATTTCCGCGGCGGCGGTGTTTTTTTCAGGGGAAACGGAAGTGAGGCGGAGCTTCAGCAACCCGTAACCAGGCAGGTAAGCCAGCTTGATATGCGGGGGAAGCGCAGCTTCAAAATCTTTGATCCGCTCAGCTACAAACGATTCGCCCATGCCGGCGGTAATGAGGGTATGATGCAGCAGCGTGGGCGTGGTAAAACGTTCCTTCAGCCGGGGGATCACTTCGTTGTCCATCAGCCCTTTCATTTCGTGCGGCACGCCGGGCATGGACACATAGATCTTCCCGCCCTTCTCGAACCACATGCCTGGCGCGGTACCCCGCATATTGGGCAATACGGTGCAGGTGTCCGGCACGAGCGCCTGCGCCACGTTGCGTTCCAGCACGGGCAGGCCGCGGCTTTCGAAGAGGGCCATGAGCCGGGTGAGCGTAGGCTCGTCCTGCACCAGCTTCCCGCCGAAATAATCGCACAGCACGGGTTTGGTGATATCGTCCGCCGTAGGGCCGAGGCCGCCGGTAATGAGTATGATGTGGGAAAGGCGGCCTTCTTCGTCCAGCGCGCGGATGATAGCCCCCCGGTCGTCGCCCACGGCCACGCGGCGTTGCACCCAGATGCCGGCGTCGTTCAGGCGCTGGCCCATCCAGGCTGAATTGGTATCCACCGTTTGCCCGATCAGCAATTCATCGCCGATGGTGATAATGCTCGCTAGTATCTTTTCCATGATCTGTCCGTTGGAAATCTGTTTGCGTCGTTGCCGTGCTGAAGCGCCGCCGGTCAGGCTTTCCCGCTCTCAAAATACGGGGCCAGTTTTTCCCGCAGGGCTCCGGGCATATTCATACGTGTTTTTGTTTTGGCGTCCACAAAGGCGAGCGTAACGGTGCCTACATTGAGCAGCTCGCCTTTCTGGTTGTATAGTTCTGAGTGGAACTGGATCTTATGGTTGGCTGGCAGTTCCTTTAGTATAGTCTTCACCGTTATAACATCGTCGTAGTACGCAGGCCTGAGATACTTCACCTGTAGCTCAGCCACCGGCATGATCACCCCCTGCTCTTCCAGCTCACGGTAGGTGAAGCCCAGCTGGCGGATGGCGTCCGTTCTGCCCACTTCATAATACAACGCATAATTCCCGTAATAGAGATAGCCCATCTGGTCCGTTTCGCCGTACCGCACGCGTATGTCAATCGTGGTTGTGTACATGGTCTTCTTTAAAATGGATTGTAAATGTAGGGGATTTGACAGGTATAAAAAAAGAGTTCCGTACAGATAATGTACGGAACCCGGTCTGAGCGTATGTTTTGATGACTTATTTCCCGATCGCGGCATCCAGCGAATATTTGCCCGGGCCGGTGAGCAGCAGGGATACCCACATGCCGAGGAACATGATGGCCGTTTCTTTTTCCATCACCGGGTCTTTCGCATGGATCATGAAAATTATCACGCAGAAGCAGATGATCAGCGGAATGGTGGCCAGCCTGGTAAGCAGGCCCATCAGCAGCAGGGCTCCGCAGAAAAATTCGGCGAAGATCACGAGGATGAGCGAAGGCGTTTTACCGATGCCGAAAGGGTCGGCAAAATTCTGCGCTTTTGCGGCGAAGTTCATCAGCTTGGGCCAGCCATGCATCATGATAAGCGCGCCGAAGATCACACGCTGGAGCAACAGCGCGAAATTCAAAGCCCCGCTGTTGATCTTGGAAGAGAGAAGTTTCATAGATGATAATTGGTTTGATTCTTGTTAAGTACCCCGCGAGGGAATTGCTGCCTGAAATTTACATATCCTTAATGCATATCTATATATTCATATACATATCAGCATAAAACTCAAATTTAGTGATGCAGTTCCCCAAAACCAAGGGAGCATCGCGATAGTTATCCACATCCATTAGTTTATCCACATTGCGTAGATAACCTGCAAAGGGCAAAACAGGCGGAAACGGTTATATTTGCCCGGTTTACAGCCCCTTTCTTATTTGCCAATTTAGACACGGCGCCGGAATATGAATACCGCACAGCGCGGCATTTGAAATATTTCGGAGCCGGAACCGTTTTAAAAAATATTGTGAGAAATAACATAAAAAGCATGAAGCTATTCACCAGAAAGAACCGCGCGCTTCCACGATTGCACGTACTCTTGTTCCTGGCGGGCATTACAGGGGCCACTGCCGCATCCGCGCAGCAATCCCGCATCTACACGGAGCCCGACAAGACATTCAAAGAAGCGCAGCAACTCTACAAGGAAGGCAAATACGCCATATCCCAGCAACTCTTCAAACAGGCCATCGACGGGATCGGGTATTTTTCAGAGACCAGCCGCTCCCTGGTGAATACCGACGCTCATTACTACTACGCCATGTGCGCCCTTAAGCTGGGCAACGACGATGCGGAGAAAAAAGCGCTGGAGTTCCTCAAATTCTTCAACAACAGCGCCCGCGAACAAATGGTCAGCTTCCAGCTCGCACGCTTCTACTTCAACGCCAACAAGCTCCAGGAAGCCATCCCCTACTACGAAAAAGCAAGTATCGACAATCTCTCCAACGAAGAGATCGCCGATATGAAGTTCGAGCTGGCCTACTGCTACTTCAACGTGAAGGATTTCAAGAAAGCGCAGCCGCTGTTCGCTTCCATCAAAGACATCCAGAACAAATACTACATCCCCGCGAATTATTACCACGGCTTCATCTCCTATTACAACAAACAATACGCAGCCGCGCTCAGCAGCTTCGAAAGGGTGAAGAACGAACCGAAATACAGCACCGTGGTGCCTTATTACATCGCGGAGATCTATTACTTCCAGGGCAAGCGCGACCAGCTGATCGCCTACGCGGAACCGCTCCTGCGCAAAGGGAACATCTATTACGACGCCGAGCTGAAACAGCTCCTCGGCCAGGCTTACTTTGAAAAGAAAGATTATCCCAAAGCCCTTCCCTATCTCGAAGAATACAACAACAACGCGGATGAAGTACGCCGCGAAGATGTATACCAGCTCTCCTACGCCTACTACCAGACCGCCAATCTCGACAAAGCGATTGCCGGCTTCAGGCAGCTGAGCAGCGGCAAGGATTCGCTGGGGCAGAACTCCATGTACCTGCTGGGCGACTGTTACCTGCGCACCGGCCAGAAAGCCAACGCCCGCAACGCCTTCGCCTTCAGCGCGAGGAACAGCTCCAATGCCAAACAGCAGGAGATCTCCCGTTTCAATTACGGCAAACTTTCCTTCGAGCTCGGCTACCAGGACGCTGCTATCTCCGAGCTCACCAATTTCATGAACACTTACCCGCGCTCCGAATACGCCCGGGAAGCGCGCGAGATACTGGTGCAATTGTTCGCCAATACCAATAACTACAAAGAAGCCATCGCCATACTGGAACAATTGCCGGAAAAAAGCCCGGCCGTGCTGAAAGCCTACCAGAAAGTGGCTTACGGCCGCGCCACCCAGCTGGTGAACGACCAGCAGCTGGCCGAGGCGGACCGCCTGCTGGATATTTCGCTGGCCAACCCTTACGACAAGAACCTCGTGCAGCTGGCGCAGTTCTGGAAAGCAGAAATAGCGCTCCGCCAGAATAATACAGACAAGGCCATCAGCAGCCTGCAGGCTTATTTCAATACCGGCTCCGCCCCCGTTTCCGGCGAAGCCAACGTGCAAACGGCCAGCTACAACATGGGCTACAGCCTGCTGAAAAAAGAACAGTACGCCAACGCACTGCCTTACTTCGAAGCCGCCCAGCGCGCCAGCGGCCCCAAT
>CBFHAF010000513.1:0-4133 GCA_965653435.1 uncultured Chitinophaga sp. | reverse complement strand
GGCTCCGCCGGTAACGGCAGATCGGAATATGAAATATGTTTAATGGGAAAACCGGGCTCCCGGCACCGGTTACCTGTGCAGCGTAAGTATTGTTCTGGTTTTGAATGCAAACATCATGCCCTTCGCGGCTCACCAGATGCGGAGCAGCCACCGGAGCTGCCCTGCAAGGTTTCGCTGTACGCCTTCGGGTTGTTTTTTACGCGCATTCCTTGTTACGGTCAGCAGCAACGGCAAAGTGATGCATAACACCCAATACCACCCGGAATTTCTCGTTAATCCCGCGCGCAATACGAGCGCGTTCACGATCACGAGAAGAACCAGCAACATACCGCTGACCGGAACAGTCTCCTTATTCCTGGTCATACCAATTCAGCTTGAAATGTCGATAAAAAAATAAAAACTAAGGAAGCCCCTGAACCCTGGCACTACGATATTCGGTTCAGGGCAAGCGTATTGAAGTCCTTAAAATTTGAGAAGTAATACAACTTCTTGCAGAATGTGCGGAAATGTTTGGTGATGCAGGTATACAGCGGCATCACGTCCTGCGCGGGACGGGAAAAGATGCGGATACGCTGGTATATATATTTACCTGACATTAGGCTAATATACAAAATTTCCGTGAAAATACCCCTGTTTTATTCATCCGTGGATACGCCCTGTGCTGCCCTTTCCCTTAAAAAACGTAAATTCAGGTACAGCTAATATACAAAGGCATGAAAAACCCCTCAGGCAGAACCGATTCCGCTTCCAGGGTGATCAAAGCATCCCCTGAAAAGATCTACCAGGCCTTCCTCGATCCCCGGGCCGTGGCCGCGTGGCGCCCGCCCGAAGGCATGACCTGCAGGGTATATACATTCGAGCCTTTCGAAGGCGGCACTTACAAAATGGCATTCGAATACCAGGACCCGGATATCAAAGGGAAAACAGACGGTAATGCGGACGTGTTCCAAGGCCGCTTCCTGAAGCTGGAGCCTGGCGAACAGATCGTTGAAGCGGTGGATTTCGAATCGGAAGACCCCGCTTTTGCCGGCACCATGACCATCACCACCATCCTCCTGCCCGTGCCCGGCGGTACCGAAGTTACCTTCATAGCGGAAGATGTGCCCGAAGGCATCAAACCGGAAGACCACCAGGCGGGAATGGCCTCTTCCCTGGAAAACCTGGCCGCGTTCACGGAACAAAGCCATTTTTAAAACCAGCCATGCTGCGTGATCAACCGGCACCTCCCATCCAACAGTTTTTGTAACCGTTTTAACATTTCATTCAGGTAAATAAATTTGGATTTTCAACCACACTTCATTTACTTTGTATTACAAAGTACTTTTCAATATACATCCGCAATATATCAACAGGCTGCCCGCTCAGCCTTATTTTTCACCGTTTTACTTTGCAACACAAAGTAAACAATAATACTCCTATGCATTCTACACAGGACTGGGTCCGTTTTTTCCGTTACAACGCCACGCATCACCGGGTGAACTGGGATCTTTCGCCTTCCATCACACCCTCGCAGACCAAAGCCGTGCTCCGCTCCCTCCAGGCCTGGCAGCTCGGCGAAACGTCCGACGGGCGCAACCTGCTGCGCGCCTCATTCCTTCATGCGCGCAAAACCGGCGACGGACATTTCGTGGAAGCCATGCAGCTTTTTATCAAAGAAGAGCAGAAGCACGGCGAGAACCTCGGCCGTTACCTGGACCTGATCGGGCAGCCGAGGATCAGGCATAACTGGGGCGACACGCTTTTCCGCCGCGCCCGCCATTTCAACACCAGCATGGAATCATGGACGCTGGCCGTGCTCACCGTGGAAAGCGCCGCGCAGGTGTTCTACCAGTCATTGAAAGACGCCACATCCTGCATCCTCCTGAAACAGATCTGCCGCGAAATACTGATAGACGAAGCATATCACATCCAATTCCAGCGGGAGCGCATGGAGCAGTTGTTCCAGGCCAAATCCCTGCCCGGCAGGGCATTCAGCCGGCTCTTCTACAAAGTGTTCTATTTCGCCACGATCCACGTTATCTGGTTTGCCCACCGCAGGCTGTTCAAAGCAGGCGGGAACACCTACTTTTCGTACATCCGCAAGATGCGCTACAAATATTACAAAACGCTGCGCCGGTTCACTTCCGTTAAGCCCAAACCCCAACTCTCCTACGCATGAAAAACACCTAAAAAAAGATCATGCTGAGCATATAGTTCATGTGCCTGCTGCTGGCGGGCCGCATATGCTACGCGCAAAACACCGCATACATCTTTCTCGCGTGGAATATGCTGCTTGCCTTGATACCGCTGGCCATCAGCCGGCGGTTAAGGCCGGGAGAAGCGCCCCGGCCGGGAAATATCCTGCTGCTTTCCGCCTGGCTGCTCTTTTTCCCCAATGCCCCTTACCTGCTCACAGACCTGTTCCACTTCCGGGCCAAACCGCCCGTACCTGCGTGGTTCGACCTCTTCCTGCTGGCCACCGCCGCCTGGAACGGGTTATTGCTCGGCATCGTTTCGCTCATGCAGGTGGAACAATTCCTCGCGGCAGGGTTTAAAAAACATACCGTGCGCATGTGCCTCGCCGCCGCTTCGCTGCTCTGCGGCTATGGCGTTTACATCGGGCGGTACATGCGGTTCAACAGCTGGGATGTGATCGTCTCGCCCTTCGGCCTGCTGCAAAGCATGTCGGCACATATTATCCACCCCTTCCGGAACGCGGAGGTCTGGCTTTTCACCGCCCTGTTCGCCGCGATGTTCAGCTTATTTTATTCCACCCTTAAAATGCTTCGTTCCAATACATTATGCTGAACCGATATTTATAGCTATTTTCCGTTTTCCTAAAACCTACGGAACTATGGGAATTACCATCGGGATCATCGCGCTCGCGGCCATTGTGCTGATATGGGCCATCAGCGGCTACAACAGGCTCGTCAGCAAACGTAACCTCATGAAAGAAGGCTGGAGCGGGATAGATGTGAGCCTCAAAAAACGTTACGACCTCATACCTAACCTGGTGGAGACGGTGAAAGGGTACGCCGCGCATGAAAAACAAACGCTCGAGCAGGTGACCAGCTACCGCACCGCATCCATGAACGCCGCCACCCCGCACGACAAAATGCAGGCGGAAGCAGGGCTTACCCGTGCATTAGGCTCGCTTATCGCCGTGGCGGAAAATTACCCCGACCTGAAAGCCAGCGCCAATTTCACGGCCCTGCAATCGGAGCTGGCGGATATTGAGAGCAACCTTGAATCCGCCCGCCGGTATTACAATGGCACCGTGCGCGAGAACAACACGCTGGTGGAAAGTTTCCCCACCAACCTCATTGCCGGCATGTTCAGCTTCCGCACGGGAGAATTCTTTGAAATAGACAATGCCGCGCACCGCGAAAGGCCCAATGTAACATTCTGATGAAACATCTCATTTTCGCTCTCTGCCTGTTGCTGCCCTTCGCGAAAACCGCGGCGCAGGAGGCAGACACGACTGCTTACATCCAGGAAGACGCAGCCCAGGGGCTGTATTCAGACGGCATCCTGAACTTCCATTCCGATATCCGCCTGTACCCTTCCGGCGAAGCCCGCATCACAGAACATATTAAAGTATTCACAGCGCGGTCCTATATCAAAAAAGGCATCTTCCGCAACATCCCGCTGTACCGCCGCAACCGGAACGGCAGCAGGAAACGTGTGGACATCCACGTTACCGAAGTGCTGAAAGACGGCATGCCCGAGCCATACACCACAACGGAAAACGATGGCGACATCATCATCCGCATTGGCGACAAGGACGTAGAGCTGACGCCCGGCGTATACGAATATGCTATCAGCTATACTACCACCGGCCATGTCGGTTTCTTCGAAGATGCAGATGAGTTTTACTGGAATGTGACCGGCAGCGGCTGGAGCTTCCCTATCGTGAAAGCCAGCGCCACCGTGGAATTGCCCGGCAGCGCCCGGATCGTGCGGGCCGCCTGCTATACCGGGCCCGATGGCTCCACCGCCAGCAACTGCACGGTGTCTTACAACAACGAGGGCCACCCCACCTTCTCTACCAGCAACCTGCTGGAGCCCGGCGAAGGTTTTACCATCGCGCCGGCCTTCTCGGCAGGCATCATCATGCGGCCCCCGCCCCCCGGCTTCCGGGACAAGCTGGTGGA
>CBFHAF010000512.1:0-4137 GCA_965653435.1 uncultured Chitinophaga sp. | reverse complement strand
TCGGTCAGTTCGGGCAATATCCTGTTGGCCAGCTGCTTGCCGAGCTCCACGCCCCACTGGTCGAAGATGTAGATGTCCCAGATCGCGCCTTGTACGAAGATCTTGTGCTCGTACATGGCTATGAGCGAGCCCAGGCTGCGGGGCGTTATCTTTTTCAGCAGGAAGGAATTGGTAGGGCGGTTGCCGCTGAAAACCTTGTAGGGTACCAGTTCTTCGGTCGTGCCTTCTGCTTTCACCTCTTCCGCCGTTTTCCCGTTCATCAGCGCTTCCGTTTGCGCGAAGAAATTGCTCAGCAGCTTGGGATGGTGGTCGCCGATGGGATTGTGGCTGATGGCGGGCGCTATGAAGTCGCAGGGGATCATTTTAGTGCCCTGGTGTATGAGCTGGTAGAACGCATGCTGGCCGTTGGTGCCGGGCTCGCCCCATACCACCGGGCCGGTTTGCCAGCCAACAGGTTTGCCGCTGCGGGTTGTGCTTTTGCCGTTGCTTTCCATATTCCCCTGCTGGAAATAAGCGGCGAACCGGTGCATATACTGGTCGTAGGGCAGGATGGCCTCAGACTGGGCGTCGAAGAAGTTGCCGTACCATATACCGATGAGCGCCATGATCAGCGGGATGTTCCGCTCAAAGGGCGTATCGCGGAAATGAAGGTCGGCGGCATGCGCCCCTTCCAGCAGCGCGGCGAAATGATCGTACCCCACGGTGAGGGCGATAGACAGGCCGATGGCGCTCCAGAGGCTGTAACGGCCGCCCACCCAGTCCCAGAAAGCGAACATGTTCTTAGCGTCTATACCGAATGCTGTCACTGCTTTTTCGTTGGTTGAGAGTGCGGCGAAATGCAAAGCGATGTCTTTTTCGGCGCCGCCGTTCTCCAGGAACCAGCTGCGCGCGGAATGCGCGTTGGTCATGGTTTCCTGCGTGGTGAAGGTTTTGGAGGCTATGAGGAAAAGCGTTTCGTCCGCCTTTACTTTTTTGAGGGTTTCGGCGATGTGCGTACCGTCCACATTGGAAACGAAGTAGGTCTGGATGCCTTCCACCCAGTAAGGCTTCAGCGCTTCGGTGACCATCACGGGGCCCAGGTCGGAGCCGCCGATGCCGATGTTCACGATATAACGGATACGCTTACCCGAAAACCCCTTCCATTCGCCGTTGTGCACGCGCGCGCAGAAGTCTTTCATCTGCCGCAGCACGGCGTTCACCTCGGGCATCACGTCCTTGCCGTCCAGCATCACCGGCGTGCCGGAAATATTGCGGAGGGCGGTATGCAGCACGGCGCGGCCTTCGGTATTGTTGATCTTTTCGGCGCCGAACATGGCCCTGATGGCTTCGTCTACCTTGCATTCCTGCGCCAGCGCCTGCAGGAGCTGCAGGGTGTCTTTATCGATGAGGTTCTTGGAATAATCGAACAGGATGTCTTCAAACTGCAGCGAAAAGGCGTTGAAGCGCCCGGGATCGGCTGCAAACATGCTGCGTATGTGTTTTTCGCGCATCACCGCCGCGTGGGACTGTAGTTGTTGCCAGGCTTTGGTAGCGTCAGGCTGTACGGATGGGAACATGATCTATCTGTTAATGCAGTTAATGATTCACCCAAAAGTACGCAGGCGAACCCAAAGATGGAAGCAGTGATTTACAGAAGCGGGCGTTTCCGCAACAATTGCATGAGAACGGACAATACCAGCACGGCTATCACCAGCGTGCCGGCTGCGATAATAGGAGCGGAATCGCGCGTGAGCGCGGCTTCCCGTTTCAGGATGATGCCGTAAAAGCCCCATATGCCGGCCACGCCGTACCAGATGTTGTTGTGCCGGAAGATCATGAACAGGGCGGCCAGCGTGCCGATGATCATGCCGGTGATGACCCAGGCCACCTGGCCGAAGCCCCAGCCTGACCAGCCGATGGACACAAGGAAAGCAAAGATATTGGCGATGGAGGCGATGGTGATCCAGCCCAGGTAGATGCCGAAAGGGAAATGGATAAATATTTTTTCGCGCAGCGGTGCACCGGGATGGGCTATACGGAAACTGGCGTGAATTTTCCCCAATGTGAACAGGAGCAGGAACATGAAGAGGAGGGAAAGCCATATTTGTTCATAATGCCAGGCAAACAACCAGCAGGCATTGGCGAGGCAGTTCAGCAGGAACCAGTACTTCATGCGGGCAATGAACGCGCTGAGCTCCGCTTCGCGGCCTTTGGAAAAGGAAAGCCATAGCTGGTAGCCGGCAAATGCCAGCAGGCCCAGGTAAATAACGCTCCAGATGGAAAAGGTGACATTGGCAGGGGTGAAAAGGTTCGGGTACCGGTTGGAGATTTCCCCGGTGGTAAGGCCGTTCAGCGTGGCGGTATTGGCCATCACGTTCACCCCGATCACCACCAGGAGGGCGATCACGTTAAAAGAGGTCTGCTGCCGGTAGTGGGGGAGGCTCATGCGGGTTTCCATGGGTTCGGATTTGAATTGAGTTCCAGCAAAAATCTTTCCAGTTCTAATTTACGCATTAAAAATGAGTCGCTTATGCGGTTTCATAATTCATTAATAAAGAATTATCTTTGCGGACTTATGACAGCAGAGCAACTTAAAGCTATGAGGGACCGCTTGTACGTCCTGGGAGGTTTTCTTTAACGTACAGGACCGCATAGACAAAATAGAAAATGATAAGCAGATGACGCTGGCGCCCGGGTTCTGGGACGACAACGAACGCGCGACTGCCATCCTGAAAGAGATCAAGGTGCACAAATTCTGGGTAGACCTGCATGATAACGTGCGCACTGCTATAGACGACAGTGCCACCCTGCTCGAATTCCAGAAAGAAGGCGAAGCCACCGAAGAAGAAGTGAACGCAGCTTACGACGTTGCCCTCAAGGCGCTGGACGAGCTGGAGTTCAAGAGCACGCTCAACCAGCCGGAAGACGAGATGCCCGCGGTACTGACCATCAACTCAGGCGCAGGCGGCACCGAAAGCCAGGACTGGGCCGAGATGCTGCTCCGCATGTACCGCATGTACGGCGAAAAGCAGGGCTGGAAAGTGAGCGAGATAGACGTGCAATACGGCGACGGGGCCGGGATCAAATCCGCCACCCTGGAGTTTGACGGGGACTTTGCCTACGGCCTGCTGAAGGCCGAAAGCGGCGTTCACCGCCTCGTGCGCATCTCACCGTTCGACTCCAATGCCCGCAGGCATACTTCCTTCGCTTCCGTTTTCGTGTACCCGCTGGTGGACGATACCATCGAAGTGACCGTGAACCCCGCAGACCTGGAATGGGAATTCTACCGTTCCGGCGGCAAGGGCGGGCAGAACGTGAACAAGGTGGAAACCGCGGTACGTTTGAAGCACATTCCGTCAGGCATCATCATTGAATGCCAGCAGAGCCGCACCCAGGGCGAGAACCGGGAGAAGGCGCTTACCATGCTGAAATCGCGCCTCTATGAAGAGGAGATCCGCAGGAGGGAAGAGCTGAAGAACGCCACCAACGCCAATAAGCGCAAGATCGAATGGGGCTCGCAGATCCGTTCCTATGTTTTCCATCCGTACAAGATGATCAAGGACCACCGTACCGACTTTGAAGTAGGTAACGTAGGCCCTGTCATGGACGGGGAGCTGGACGGGTTTATCAAGGCCTACCTGATGATGCAGAAAGAAGACGAGAAAGGCTGATGAGATAGCCGGCCATTAATTAATAAACCGAAACAACAAAATCAAGCCATGCATAATGCTTATTTTGACTTTGCAGCGCCGCACAACGAACCTGTAATGAGCTTTGCACCGGGCTCCCCGGAAAGAGCAGCACTGAAACAGCAGCTGGCAGCCTTCAAAGCCGTTGAACTGGACATCCCCATGTACATCGGCGGTAAAGAAGTGCGCACCGGCAAAACGGTGGACATCCGCCCCCCGCACGAGATCAAACACAGGCTTGGCCATTTCCACATGGGAGATGCCGGCCATGTAAAAGACGCCATTAACGCGGCATTGGCGGCCCGCCAGCAATGGGCGGACACGCCCTGGGAACAACGCGCCGCCGTGTTCCTGAAAGCTGCAGAGCTGCTCGCCACCAAATACCGCGCGCATACCAATGCCGCCACCATGCTGGGCCAGAGCAAGAACGCCTACCAGGCTGAAATAGACAGCGCCTGCGAGCTGATAG
>CBFHAF010000511.1:0-4139 GCA_965653435.1 uncultured Chitinophaga sp. | reverse complement strand
GTATAAAGGTTTAAATTCTATCGTAGAACTCAATGTATTGGACAAAAGCTAGTTTCTTTTGCCTGCTCGACATTTGTGTGCTTTCCGCAAGGAACGCCGCCGCGCAGGATAACACACCTTACTCCCGCTTCGGATTAGGCGAGCTTTCCCGGTCGGAAAATGCCGTTAATCTTGGAATGGGAGGCGTAGCCCAGGCTTTTGCCAGTCCCCAGGCGGTCAACTACCTGAACCCTGCCAGCTATTCCAGGCTGCAGCTGGTAACCTTCGACGTGGGCGTGAACGGTGGCGTTCGCCGCCTCACCACCTCCGACGCAAGCTCTCAGTCCGGCTTCGGTACCCTCGCTTACCTTCAGCTGGGTATGCCCCTGAGCAAAAAATGGGGCCTCAACATCGGCCTCCGGCCACTGACCCGCGTAGCGTACAACATCGCCGAAAGTGAAGAAAGAACCTTCTTCGATACCCTTAAAGTTCCCCTCGTAAACCAGTTTGAAGGCAACGGCGGCATTTACCAGGCCTATGTAGGTACCGGTATAGCTTTCGGCAACTTCAGCATCGGCGCGAACTTCGGATACCTCTTCGGCAACGTGACCAACAGCACCAAAGTGCTCTACCCTTCAGAAACCACCATCCTGCCCTCACGCAGCAGCAAAAGGACCAGCTACGGCAGCTTCTTCTACAACGTGGGCCTGCAGCAGGTAGTGCCGCTGGGTAAAGACCTCAGCCTTTCATTCGGCCTCAGCGGAAGCCTCGAGCAAAAGCTCACCGCCCGCAGGGAAACCATGAAAGAAACCCTCTTCTACGACGCTTCCTCCGACGAATACGATACCCGCGATACCATCGAATACACCAGCGGCGACAGGGGCAACGTGATCTACCCGCAAAACATCGGCGGGGGTATCATGCTCACCAAGGCAGACAAATTCACCTTCGGGGTAGACTACAATACTTCCAAATGGAGCAATTTCAGGAACTACGATGCGCCGGACAGCACGCAGGACAGCTGGAGGGTTAGCATCGGCGGCCAGTTTGTGCCCAACGCACAATCATTCACCGGCTACTGGAACAAAGTTGCTTACCGCATGGGCGGCTTTTTCGGGAAAGATTACGTAAAATTGGGTGCGGAAGACATGAACATCTGGGGCTTCTCCATCGGGGCAGGCTTCCCTGTTAAGAGGATCATGCCGGCCGTGAACCAGTTCACGCTGATCAACGCCGCGTTTGAAGTAGGCTCCCGCGGAAACCAGGAGCGCCTGAAAGAAACCTATTACAGGGTTACGATCGGCTTCACCCTCAGCGACCGTTGGTTCATCAAAACCAAATACGACTAATTCATCCGCTTGAAACGAACTTTTATATACCTGGCCTCCGCCCTGTTTTTCGTTAGCTGCGAGAACGACATCAACGCCGTACGCGCATTCGATGCCAGTAAAGCGGAAGTGGAGCAGGCATATGATATAGAGACCATCATGAGCCAGACGGCCCATGTTAAAGGCGTGCTCACCGCTCCCTACATGGAAAGGCACCTCAGCAGCCCGCCGCATACGGACTTCCCGAAAGGCCTCCAGGTGATCTTTTATACGGACTCCCTCACCAAGGAAAGCGTGCTCACTTCCAACTTCGGCCAGATACTGGAAAATCCAAACGGTACCAGCGACATCTACCTGCGCGACAGCGTGGTGTTCATCAACCTCACCACCGTGCAAAGGCTGGATTGTAAAGACCTCCGCTGGGATTCAAAGATCAACCAGTTTGTGACCGACCGCTTCTGCCGGCTTTCAACTCCTACAGACACCCTCTATGGCCAGGGCTTCAGGGCCAACCAGGACTTCTCCCGCAGCGAATTCATCAATGCCTACGGCACCTTCGCCCCGCAGGACAGTATCCTCTCCCTTCAATAACAAAGAACAACACTTGCTATAACAAAAGAACCCCGGCCATATGCCGGGGTTACTTTTGCTTTAACCTATTTTTTAACCTAAAATTTCCTGATTCATTTTTGTCAACAACCATGCCAAAGTATTATTATTTTTATGCATCACTTTTAAATACATGATCATGGAATACAGAAGATTAGGAAAATCAGGTTTACAGCTGAGCGTATTGTCTTTCGGGAGCTGGGTCACCTTTCACGGGCAGGTGGACGATTCGTTGTCTGACCGGCTGATGGGCCTCGCGTACGACAGCGGGATCAACTTTTTTGACAACGCGGAAATATATGCGCTGGGCGAATCGGAGAAGATGATGGGCAGGGTTTTGAAACGGAAGAACTGGGACCGTACTTCCTACACTGTATCCAGCAAAGCGTATTTCGGTTGGAGAGGCGCCAATAACAAGCCCAACCAGACCGGGCTGAGCCGCAAACATCTCGTGGAGGCATGCCATGAAGCCCTGCAGCGCATGCAGCTCGATTACCTGGACCTGTTCTATTGCCACCGGCCAGACAGGAATGTGCCCATCGAAGAGGTGGTGTGGACCATGACCAACCTGATCCAGCAGGGAAAGGTATTGTACTGGGGCACTTCCGAATGGACGGCCGCCGAGATCATGCAGGCAAATATGATCGCCCGGCAATACAACCTGATCGGCCCCGTGGTGGAGCAACCTGAATACAACCTGTTCCGCCGCGAAAAAGTGGAAGTGGAATACGCGCAGATCTATAAAAACGAAGGCCTGGGCACTACCATTTTCAGCCCGCTGGCTTCCGGCATACTCACCGGCAAATACAATAAAGGCGTTCCCGAAGGTTCCCGCCTGAGCCTGGAAGGCTACGAATGGCTGCGCAACCGCAACCTGCTGGAAGACAACCTGGCAAGGGTAGCCATCCTGCAAACCGTGGCGGACCAGCTGGGTACCAGCCTGGCCACGCTCAGCATTGCCTGGTGCATTGCCAACCCGAACGTAAGCAGCGCCATCCTCGGGGCTACCAAAGAAGAGCAGCTGAAGGAGAACCTGAAAGCGCTTGAGGTATACCCGAAGCTCACGAAAGAAGTGATGCACGAAATAGACACTATCATGGGAACCGCACCCAGGGTGCCGACGCATTAGTGGATTAAAACAGGGTGAATCATAGTTGGTTAATTTGTTGTTAACAATACTTCATTCAATGCGTTCACGAGACAAAACCATCCTTTTACGAAAAGCCACTTTCAGGTGTGACGCACACATCTATCTTTGCATTGGTTTTTCATAGGATATGGTTAAAAATATTTGAGGGCGGTATTCTTACCGCCCTATATTTTTTCTCCCAGCCGCCATTTATTTTGAATTCGTCCTTCCACATCCCGCTTTCCTCCTTTTCCTGGTAATTTTCTCCCCAAACGCATTAATTTCCGTGTCCTAAAATCATCGGCATGGAAACGATCACCTGGAACGATTTCGAAAAGGTGCAGATAAGGGTAGGCACCGTCCTGAAAGCAACCCCTTTTGAAAAAGCCCGCAATCCCGCTTATCAGCTCGAAATAGACTTTGGCCCTGAACTGGGCGTCAAACGTTCGTCTGCCCAGATCACGCGCCTGTATCAGCCCGGGGAGCTTGCCGGCAGGCAGGTGGTGGCGGTGGTGAACTTCCCGGTCAAACAAATAGCCAATTTTTTCTCCGAATGCCTCGTGCTGGGCGTTGTGGGCGACGATAAGGAAATAGTGCTGCTGCAGCCGGACCGCCCCGTGAAAAACGGCCATAGGATTGCATAGTGGCAAATAATTTAATTTAAATTTAATCTTAATGCGTTTGCAAAAACACCTTTTTCCGGTCTTCACGAACTAAAACGCTACGTTCACGGAAATGGACTTGCGAAGGAAATATCCCGCCTTATCTTTGACTTAGGTTTTTCATAGGATATGGTTAAAATTATTACAAAGGCGGTATTCTTACCGCCTTTTTTAATTCCCTTTACATCCTGCAGCCGTTACTTCCCCCCAAATCTCCATATTACGATTTTCTATTTGATGATATGCAGTACAGCACAGGCTTTGCGGCAAACGGGTGCTTGCGCGGATCGTTTAAAGCAGTTTTCTATACGTTAACTGGAAAAAATATAGCGTTCGCTAGTTTGGATATTGGGGTTACTTCTAAATTATGGAAATTTGTAACAGGTTTTTCAATAAAGATATGGTTAAAATTTTTCGGGGCTGTATTCTTGC
>CBFHAF010000510.1:0-4142 GCA_965653435.1 uncultured Chitinophaga sp. | reverse complement strand
ATGCAGAAATGCAGCGTGCCGGCACCGATGCGCGTATGTTCTTCTGCTTTGCCCGTTTCCTGCAACCTGGTTACATCCGCCTGGTCCAGCCGGTAACGGATGCTGTTTCCCCTGATCCTGATCTTCATGTTGTAATATTTTTGTGGCAAATAATGCGTGTGTTATTGTAGCTTTATACTGTCATGAGAATTATGTTTTTCGGTATCACGAAAGAGCTGGCAGGCGGCGCATCACTGGAGGTGGCGGAGAAGTTCGCAACGGTGGGCGAGCTCCGTACCTGGCTGAGCCTGCAATACCCTTCCATGCTGAACCTGAAGAAAGTGATGATAGCGGTGAACAAAGCGTATGCAAACGATGAGCAACCGTTGGCGGAAAGCGATGAAGTGGCCGTTATCCCCCCTTTGAGCGGCGGGTAAAAATTACGAGATGGAATCATTGATAAAAATTGTTTCGGATATACGCACTGAAGAAGCCATCCGCTTCGTGGAAAGCCCGGGAAGCGGCGGCATCGTTACTTTTATCGGCACCGTCAGGAACCAGACGATGGGGAAGCCTGTGCTGAAGCTTTTCTTCGAAAGCTACGAGCCCATGGCCCTGCTCGAAATGGAAAAGATCGCGCAGCAGGCTGCCCGGCAGTGGAACGTTCAGCGCATCGCCATCATTCATGCCACCGGTGAAAAACTTCCGGGCGAAGAAGTGGTGGTGATCGCCGTGGCCGCCCCGCACCGCGCGGCCGCTTTTTCCGCCTGCCAGTTCGCCATCGATACGCTGAAGGAAACTGTTCCCATCTGGAAACAGGAGTTCTTTGAAGACGGCGCTGTATGGGTGGCGGCGCATCCCTGATATGTATCCTGCGTCCCTCATTTCAGTTTCTCCTTCGCATTTTCCATTTCCTCCGGCGTATTGGCATTGTATTGTTCGCGCCGGTACGGGTTTTCCAGCAATACCACATCGAGGCTTGCCAGGGTTTTACGCGGGCAGGTTTTTCCTTCCCTGAAATCCGTTTGCAGCTGCGCCAGCGCAGCGGGTTCCCATATCGCGATCAGCGGTTCAGGCTGTTCGTTGTAGGGACTGATGAATGAAGTGGCGGGCCGCTGCGGCTGACGTTTTTCCAGCAGCAGGGCGATGCTTTGCTCGCTGATCAGCGGCAGGTCGCAGGCCAGTACCAGCCAGGATGCGGCCGGGTCGTGCGCATGGGCGCTGAGCAACCCTGCGGAAGGGCCGGCGCCTTCCAGGCTGTCGCGGATGATGTGGTTGCATCCCGGGAACTCCTGCCCCTCGCGGGCGGAGAGCCATACTTCGGGCACAAATCCTTTCAGCAGCCCGTATAGATATTTCCACTGCGGCTGCCCGTGATAATCTATCATGCTTTTATCCTGCTGCATGCGCAGGCTTTTCCCGCCGCACAGCACCAATCCTTTAAGCGCCATGTTTACCTCCTTTTTTTACAATGAGCTTTGTTTTAAGAAGCCCTATGTTCCTGTTTCTGCTTATTCCAGCCATGAACTTTATTTTACGAAGCGCTATGATCGCGCTTGCCCCCGGTTTTTACAATGAGCTTTGTTTCGCGGATCACCATTTCCATGGAAAGTGCTTTGCACATATCGTAAACGGTGAGCGCGGCTACGCTTGCGCCGGTGAGCGCTTCCATTTCAACGCCTGTTTTACCATGTGTTTTCACCGTGCAGCGGATCACCGCTTCTTCGCCTTCCAGCCCGATGGTCACGCTGCAATGGTCCAGCAGCAGCGTATGGCAGAGCGGGATCAGCTCCGGTGTTCTTTTGGCGGCCATGATGCCGGCGATAATAGCGGTCTGGAACACTGCGCCTTTTTTTGTGACCAGCTCTTCGCCGCTTATGCAGCTGCGCACGGCGGCGGGAAGGAATACCCTGCTTTCCGCCATGGCCGTTCTTTCGGTGCCGGCCTTGCTGCCCACATCCACCATATGCGGACGGTCCTGCCCGTCCAGGTGAGTGAGTGCCGTATTTGACGCATTGCTCATAATTGAATAAATTTATCGTAACTAAAATCGTTTAGCGCATGATGCCCGTTCCGGATGCTTTTAAAGCAGTAATGGCCGCTGTGAAAGACACAGGTATTACCACCGTGCTGCTGGAAGCGGCTGCCGGCCGCATACTGCGGGAGCAGGTGGTCGCAGACCGGCCTTTTCCTCCCTACGACCGTGTAACGATGGATGGTATTGCCATTGCTTACGAAAGTTATGCCCGCGGCCAACGGGTATTCGGGCTGGAAGACGTGCAGGCGGCGGGTATGCCGCGCATGCAGCTGGCCAACCTGGCGGATTGCATGGAAGTGATGACCGGCGCCATCCTGCCGGAGCTCACCGATACGGTGATACCGTACGAACATCTTCTGCAAACGGAGCACGATGGTTTCAAACGTTTTACGATAGAGAAGGAGGTGCGTGCCGGGCAGAATATCCACGTGGAAGGCAGCGACGTTCCGGCGGGCAAGGTCTTGCTGAGCCCCGGTGTACGGATCGGCGCGGCGGAAGCCGGCGTGCTGGCCAGCGTGGGAAAAGCGGAAGTGAAAGTGAGCCGGTTGCCCCGTATTTACCTGGTGGCCACCGGGGACGAGCTGGTGGAGATACGTTCCGCGCCGGAACGGCACCAGGTGCGTATGTCCAACGTATACAGCATTGCCGCGGCCTTGCACGGGCTGGGTATTCCCGCGGATATCATCCACCTGCGCGACGAACCGCACAGCATGGAACAGCAGCTCCGGCCCCTGCTCACCAAATCGGATGTGCTGATATGTACGGGTGCTGTTTCTGCCGGTAAATTCGATCATCTGCCACAAGTATTGGAGCGCTGCGGCATGCAGCGCGTGTTTCATAAAGTTGAACAGCGGCCCGGGAAGCCTTTCCTGTTCGGTACCATCCCCAACGGGCCGGTAGTGTTCGCTTTGCCGGGAAACCCGGTTTCCGTGCAGCTCTGTTATTTCCGTTATATCCAGCCCTGGCTGCTGGCCTGCCTGCATCATACGCCGGAGGAACAGCTGTTCGCCGCGCTGGAAACGGATGTGAAATTCGACAAGCCCCTCACTTATTTCCTGCCGGTACAATTACAATATGCGCCCGGCGCCCGCATCACCGCCCGCCCCGTTACCTACGGCGGCTCCGGCGATATGGCCGCGCTGCTGCACGCCAACGCCTTTATGGAGCTTCCGCCCGAACCGGACACGTTCCCTGAAGGATCGGTGTTCCCGGTATGGAAATTCAGGTAAGCGGCACCGTCAATGCCGCTAACGGCACCGGTGTAAATTCCCGTACCGGTGTTTCACAAATGTAACAAGAATAATCCTCCGGTAATGCTGTTACAGGCGTGCCCGCCGCAATTCCACGATCGGCGTCTCCTGCGGTTTCGTCATAAACAGACAGGCAGGAAGGGCACTGGTGCACGGTTTTCTCCGAATGTATGTCCGCCGGTATGGCCTTTTGCCCTGAAACGTACTCCTGCAGCACGTTCCATTCTGTACCTTTTTCGTAATAGTGCCTGCACAGCGATGCGATGTACGGCCCCAGGTGTTCCTTCAGCACCTCGCTGCGGTAAGGAATGAGCTGGTGCGTGTTGGGATTGAAGTCCGGGGTGTAGAGCACGTCGTAACGCTGCAGGTATTTAAGCTTGCTGCGGTGTTTGTTCTCCTGCCGCCTGATCACGATGGAGCCAAAATGATGTTTGCCCATATCCAGGCTGATATTGAAGCACAGACCGTATGTGCGCACGTCCGCCGTATCGAAGTGGCGGATGATGTGCCGCTTCAGTATCAGGCTGTCTTCGCAATGGTCCGCCACCTGCCAGTTCAGCTCATTGGCAGCATGCCGCACGTTGATGCCGTGCTTGCCTAGAATGTAATCCCAGAGCTTGCGGTGAGCGGGCTCAATGTTTTTGATGATGATGGACTTCCAGGGCGTTGCATAAAACTGCCCGATGCCGGTTTCCAGGCAAACGGAACAGAGATCTTTCAGGAAAGCCACGCCGAAGGCCTCGTCTCGGCGGTAAATGCCCAGCCAGTATTGATTGTCGTGACGGTTAAAGCCTTCATAATAAGGCAGGTGGAAAGCCGGCAGCTCCAGGTCCCTGTCGATGTCGCGGCTGATGCAATCCAGCGGGGTGCCGAGC
>CBFHAF010000509.1:0-4147 GCA_965653435.1 uncultured Chitinophaga sp. | reverse complement strand
GAACTTGGAAGAATCCGCCAGCACGATCGTTTTCTGTGCCGCCGCGATCATCTGCTGGTTCAGGTGCGCTTCCGCTATGCTGGTGGTGGTAAGGCCGAATTCAACATCGATGCCGTCTACCCCCAGGAACAGCTTGCTGCAGGAAAAATCTTCCAGGATCTTCTCCGCGTACGGCCCGGCAACAGAGGATGAATTGTTGCGGATCACGCCGCCCAGCTGCACCACCTCTATTTCATGGTAGCGGTTCAGCTCCAGCGCCACGTTGAGGGCGGAAGTAATGATCATCAGCGGCCCGCGGGGCTGGATGTGCTTGGCCAGGGCCAGCACGGTAGTACCGGAGGCAATAATGATGGCGTCTCCCGGAACGATCAGGGAAGCGGCCGTTTTGCCGATGTTGTTCTTTTCTTCCCGGCGGATCTTCTCCTTTTCGTTCACCGGTTTGTCGTTCGTATAAGGATTTTGCACGGTAGCCCCGCCGTGGGAGCGGTATAACAGTGATTTATCCTCCAGCAGCTTCAAATCCTTTCGGATCGTTACACCGGAAACGTCTAATTCTTTGCACAATTCCACCACGTTCACATAGCCCTTTTCGTATAACCTGCTTAGTATAAACTTGTGCCGCTCCGCAATATTGATCATTGACATGGGTTGAAATATTAGGTTAAATTAACGTAGAATACTCGTTATGCATATTGAAAATCACTCCCTTACAATCGTGCAGGCCAGCAATTTCATGTAAAATACGGAGGATTTTCCTAAAAATAGCCAATTCCCCGATTCCCGCCGCGTAGTTTAAAAATTCTTTAACATTGATAAATACATCATTATCAACGGCATATAATCCCAGCCCCGGCCTCCCGGCGCACTCCCTTCCATTAAAGGGAAGAATTTCAGGTTATTTTCAGAATTGGTTTCAATTTATTTACTTTTACTTTCATTTTTTATATTTTTGACTCGAAACGAAAGTACAAAAAAGCCAGAATCGATATATAAGATAATACTGATACAAATTACCGCGATAAGGAGGCCACGTTAAACAGACATACCATGCTACTCACGGGATCCGCCGGTAACGGCCGTTACTCAGCTTTATTTATACATCGCGTTATGCGCTTTTCCAGGCCAATTTTAACATCTGAGGTATTCAAACAAGTAAAATCAATGATTATGGAGCTTTTTAAGCGATCACTCCTTCTCCGCCTCCTGGCGGTTTGCTTCGGGGTTATTTGCCTTTCTTCCCTTACCCTCCGCGCGCAGGACGTTCCCGTTTCCGGGAAAGTGACCTCCGCCACAGACGGCAGCCCCCTCATGGGCGTGAGCATCCAGGTGCAGGGCACTTCCAAAGGGATCGGTACCGATGTGAACGGCACATTCAGGATCAGCGCCCCGGCAGGCGCCATACTGAAGTTCTCCTTCATCGGCTATCTCCCGCAAGAGATCAAGATCACCAAAGCAACCTCCCTGGACATCAAAATGCAGGAAGACGTGCAGAAGCTGAATGAAACCGTGGTGGTAGGTTACGGGACCCGCAAAAAAGCCACCCTTACCGGTGCCGTAGCCACCATAGACATGTCTGAAAAAGAAGGCCAGCCCATCACCAATGTCAGCAATGCGCTGCATGGCACGCCCGGCCTCTTCGTAAACCTCAGCAACAGCCAGCCGGGTATCGACCGTTCCACCATCCGCATCCGCGGCGTGGGAACGCTCAACAACAACAACCCGCTGGTACTGGTAGACGGTATCGAATATTCCATGGACGAGCTGAACCCGAACGACATCGAAAGCATTTCCGTGCTGAAAGACGCAGCAGCAGCCATTTACGGTTCCCGCGGCGCCAACGGTGTTATCCTGGTTACTACCAAAAAAGGAAAAGGCGCCGCCAAAGTGAATTACAGCTACTACCGCGGTTTCCACAAAGCCACTTACCTGCCGGACGCCATCAACGACCCGATCACCTACATGCGCACCAAGAACCTGGCGCTCAAAAACGAGAACAAAGCAGCCGAATATTCCGATGCAGAGATCGCCGAATACGAGCAAGGCATGCTCACCGACAATATCACTTACCCGAAAAGCGACTGGTACAAGATCGCTATAGACAATGGGTCCATCCAGAAACACGACCTGAGCGTGGCCGCCAGCACCGACCAGTACCAGTACCGCCTTTCCCTCGGCTTCCTGGACCGCGACGGTATCCAGTTCGGCCCCACCAATCACGCCAAGAATTACTCCCTCGGCCTGAACGCTTCCATGAACGTGAACAAAAAACTGAAAGTAGGCCTGACGCTGGACGGCTATTACCGCAACTACACTCAGCCTACTTACAACACCTTCTGGCAGGCCATGAGCCGCACCCTGCCCATCCTCACCGATACCCTGGCAGACGGCCGCTACGGCAACTCCTGGCTGAAAACCGCCGGCCGCAACAACTGGGAACATCCCCGCCTCTTCGCCTTCGGCGCCGTCACCACCAAACTGGTGCAGCGCTTCCTGGCAACCGTGAACGCGGAATACAAATTACCGTTCGACATCACTTACAACATCAAGTTTGGCGTGGATAAATACGACGGCCTGCTCACCACCAACACGCCGCGGTTGCAGACGTTCAATCCCAAGACCGGGGCCTCGACCAACTGGAACAGCCCGGCCACCGCGCCCCGCTTTGCCAAAACGGATGAGAACGACATTTCCCTGCACTTCTATAATACGCTCGACTGGAAAAAGACCTTTGGCTCCAAACACAACGTGTCCGCGATGATCGGCTCCAGCTACGACAATTTCGATAAAGACCAGTTCAACGCCACGATGACGGGTTACCTGGACAACGGCGACGCCACGCTTACCGCCCTCGATGCAGGCCTCACCTTCAATGCCATTTCCGGCAACACCACCAGGGACGTGATCATGTCTTACTTTGGCCGTGCCAACTACGATTACGATGATAAATACCTCTTTGAATTTACTTTCCGGGCAGACGGTTCCAGCCGTTTCGCGCCGAACAACCGCTGGGGATATTTCCCCGCGGCATCTGCCGGCTGGCGTATAGACCGCGAGGAATTCTGGAACGTAAAGTTCATCGACCAGCTGAAGATCCGCGCTTCCGTGGGCCAGCTGGGCAACCAGGCGGTTGAGCTCTACAGCTACGCCCCTACCGTATCCACCGGACAGGATTACAGCTTCGGCGGCACCCTGCAGCAGGGGAATGCCAAAACACAGGATACCGATCCAGGCATTCACTGGGAAACCACTACTACTTACAACGGCGGCATCGATATGAACATGTGGAAGAACCGGATCGCGCTCACCGTGGATGTTTATAAAAAACGGACGGACGGCATCCTGCGGCCTGTGAACCTGCCCGCACAGGTAGGTAACCTCACCGGCCCCCAGCGCAACATCGGCACGGTAGACAATACCGGTTATGAGATCACCCTTCAGTACCGGAACAACATCAGGGAAGTGAACTACGGCGTTTGGGGCAACGTGGCCTATAACAAGAACAAAGTAGTGGACCTGGACGGGGAGATCATCTACAGCGGCGCCACCATCACCAAAGAAGGATACCCGCTCAACTCCTACTACATCCTGCAATCCAACGGCTATTTCCAGAATGCGGACGAAGTGACAAGAGGCCCCAGACAAGGCACAGACACGCGCCCGGGCTTCATCCGTTACCAAGACGTGAAGCAGGACGGCATCATCAACGGAGACGACCGCGTGATCATGAACGCATCTTCCATTATGCCGAAATACACTTTCGGTTTCGGGTTCAACGTAGACTGGAAAGGCATTTCCCTCACCACCGCCTGGCAGGGTGTGGCCGGCGTGAAAGTTTACCCCAGGGCCAACCTTGCCTATCCTTTCGTGAACGGCGCCAACGCTACCTGGGAATGGACGCGCGACACCTGGACACCTGAGAACCCGAACGCGCGCCTGCCCATTCTCACCACAGGCGGCACAGGCAACTTTACCAACCTCTCCGACTTCTGGCTGAGGAACGGCGATTACCTGCGTATGAAGAACATCCAGCTGGCGTATGCCCTGCCCGCTTCGCTGCTGCAGAAAGTGAAGATCAGCCGTGTATCCGTATACGTGAATGCGGAGAACCTGCTCACCATTTCAAAATACAAGGACCTCGACCCGGAAT
>CBFHAF010000508.1:0-4156 GCA_965653435.1 uncultured Chitinophaga sp. | reverse complement strand
GGCGACATTATAGCCGAATGCCGGAAGCTGGATAACGATTATGCCATCGCGCTCATTACTCCTGAAAAGCTGCAGCAGGCCGGCGGCTACCGTTACAGGAAAGCGCGGAACCCCACGCTGTACAGGGATATCATCGGGCAGGAAAATGTGCCGGAGCAGAAAGTAGTGTGGATGAACGGGAAAGAAAAATGATTCCTGATAAAAAAAGAACCGGGTATTTCCCGGTTCTTTGAATATTCAGTAGTGAACACATGCAGGTCAGGCGCTTGCTTTCTCAAATGCCTGCTGCAGATCGTTCCTGATATCGTCGATGTGCTCGATGCCGAGGGATATCCGCAATAAGCCCGGCTCTACGCCTGCAGCGCGTTGTTCTTCCTCGCTCAGCTGCTGGTGCGTGGTGGTGGCGGGATGAATGATGAGCGTTTTGGAATCGCCCACGTTCGCAAGGTGATAGATCAGTTTAAGATTAGCTACCAGCTTGTCCGCCGCTTCGCGCCCGCCTTTTATTTTAAAGCTCAGCACGCCGCCAAAGCCGCGTTTCAGGTATTTTTTGCCCAGCTCGTGATAGCGGTTGCCGGGCAGGCCGGGATAATTCACGGATTCAACATCCGGATGCTGCTGCAGCCATTCCGCCAGCGCCTGTGCATTTTCCACGGTACGTTGCACGCGCAGGCTGAGGGTTTCGAGGCCTTGCAGGAACAGGAATGCGTTCTGCGGCGCCAGCGACGGCCCCCAGCTGCGCAGGCCCGTTACCCTGGCGCGGATGATGTAGGCAATATTGCCGAAGGGGCTGTGAGACCCGAATACCTCCCAGAATTGCATGCCATGGTAGGCTTCGTCCGGGGAGGTGAACTGTGAGAACTTGCCGTTGCCCCAGTTGTAGTTCCCCCCGTCCACGATCACACCGCCGATGCTGTTGCCATGCCCGCCGATCCATTTGGTCGCAGCCTGCACCACGATGTTAGCACCGTGCTCCAGCGGCCTGAATAGGTAACCGGCGGCGCCGAAGGTATTGTCTACCACCAGCGGCAGGTCATGCTTTTTTGCGATGGCCGCGATCTTTTCAAAATCAGGGATCGCAAAACCGGGATTGCCGATGGTCTCCAGGTAGATGGCCTTGGTGCGGTCATCGATCTTCGTTTCAAAGCTCGCAGGATCATCCAGGTCCGCAAAACGTGCTTCCACGCCTATTCTCTTAAAACTAACCTTGAACTGGTTGTAGGTACCGCCGTAGAGATAACCGGAGGTTACAAAATTATCCCCCGGCAACAGGATGTTGTGCAGGGCAATGAACTGCGCCGCCTGGCCCGACGCAACCGCCAGCCCAGCCACACCGCCTTCCAGCGCGGCTACCCGCTTTTCAAATACGTCGTTAGTGGGGTTCATGATACGGGTGTAAATGTTCCCGAACTGCTTCAGCTGAAAAAGGTCCGCCGCATGATCGGCGCTGTCGAATGTATACGATGTTGTCTGGTAAATAGGTACTGCCGCGGCTTTGGTAGTGGGGTCCGGCTGATAACCGGCATGTACCTGCAGTGTTTCGAACTGTAAAGGGGTGTTAGGCATGATGTATGATTTTAAATGAACCGAATAGTCTACAAATTAACTAGACTTATTGTGAATTCAAAATAAATCATTCATTCGCCCCAAAAGCAGAACCGGGACCATCCGCGAGGGATGCCCGGTTCTGCGTGTTATTCAAAGCGGTGGGAGAAGCCGTTGTGTTAATTGATCCTGGTCACCACCAGGTCGTCGTAGTATACATACCCTACCGTGGGGCTCATCCAGTAGCTCTGGCTGCCGCCGCGGAAGGTATGGAAACCTACGTTGCGGATCAGGCGCCGGGCGTCGTTGGTGGTCCAGCGCATAGCCCTGTCCAGCACGGTAGTGCCGTTGATGACCAGGCGGGCGCGGCCGTCGGTATTGGAGCCGGTGTTGCTTTTGGCATACAGCGTCACGTTGTAGGTCTGGCCTTTTGCGAGGCTGCCTGAAGAGGGATAACTTACGCCGAAGTTATCGCCGTACTGGCCGGCCTGGTCGCGGTGGTACACATAGGGATGGAAATAGATCCTCCCGTTGTTGTTGTACCACATCAGCCGGAAGCTGCCGCCATTGCCGTCCCAGCCTGGATCGCCTCCGGTATTGCCATCGCCTATCAGCAAACCGAAGCCAAGCTTGCCGCCCCTGCTCCAGTCGAAAGCGCTGTGGAAGCGGATGGTAAAGCTCACCTGGTATTCCGATCCGTCGGAAACGTCGATATTGGAAATAACCCCGCCTGCGCCGGAAAGGGCGTTCGGCTCAAGCGTGATCCTGAGGTTGCCGTTTGAGATCATGGAACGCCCGGCATTCCAGCCGCTGATATTCCCGAAATCGGCCTCAGCCTGCGATTGGGAATACTGGTTACCATGTGTGTAGCTGTTCCAGTTCTCTGAAAAAGAGCTGTTGATAGCCATGATCCCCACGTCTGCGGCGGATGTTTCTTTGTCAAGCGATGCAGGCAGTTCCTGCTCTCCGGCAGCGGGTTTGGAACAGGATGTAATGAAAAGTGCGAGCGCAAGGATTGCTGCGCCCGTTGCATGGATGTGGAATTTCATTTTTCTCATTTTTGTTTCTGATACGTGAATAATAGACAGATCAATAGGTGAACTTCTCCCATCCGCCTATGGTTGCGCGGTTGCAGGTCATGGCCTGCGTACCGTTCTCGCTGGATATGTAATTGCCGTTGTTGCCGCGTAATGAAAATGTACCGTCTGTGTTGGACACCCAGTCGAATTTCTCCCAGTCGCCGATGGTAGCGCGGCTGCAGGTTATAGGCTGCACACCGTTCTCCGAAGAAACATATTTGCTCATGCTTCTCAGCGCCACTTTGCCGCCGCCCGCGTCTACCACGGTGAATTGCTCCCAAGCCTGCACGGTGGGCCGGTTGCAGCGCATGGCCTGCGTGCCGTTCTCGCCGCTGGCGTATTGGCCGTTATTCCCTCTCAGGGAGATCACGGAGCCGATGGGCGCGCCGCCGGCGCTGTTCACGATGTCGTACACGCGCACATAATCCACCAGCATGGTGGCGGGCAGCGCGTTGTCGTTGATCACCTGGCCCGGCAGGTTGCCGCCCACAGCGAGGTTAAGCAGGATAAAGAAATTGTTGTGGAACTCTTCGGTGCCGTTGATATTGTTGAGGATGTTCGCCGTGTGGAATTGCACACCGTCCACATACCAGCGGATGCTGCTGGCATCCCATTCAATGGCATATACGTGGAAATTGGTGGGCGAAGTGGTGGTATTGCCGCCATAGTAGCTGTAAGCGGTGTTCCACCAATGGATCGTGCCAAGAACGGATGTTCCGGTGTTCACATGTTCCATGATGTCTATCTCCCCGCAGCGCGGCCAGCCAACGCCCGGTGTGCCGATATTGGTGCCGAGCATCCAGAAGGCGGGCCAGAGCCCCTGCACTGCAGGCAGCTTCATGCTGGCCTCAATGCGGCCGTAACGTTTGGAGAATTTGCCGTTGGTGTTGATGCGGCCGGAAGTATAGGGTTTGCCTCCCACGCTTTGTTTGCGGGCAGTGATCACCAGGTTGCCGCCGGTGACGGCAACGTTGGGCGTCTGGTAATACTGCTGCTCGTTATTGACCCCAAGGTCGCCGTTTTCATAGCTCCACTTGGACAGGTCCAGGCTGGTGCCGTTGAATTCGTCCTGCCAGACCAGTTGCAGCGCAAGGGCCTGAACGGCGGATTTTTTATCCTCCAGGGGTACTTTTTCTTCCGGGGGCGTCGTTTTCAGGTCTTTTGTACAGGAAGCCGTTAAGAACAGTAAAAGTGCCGGCGCAGCAGCCAGCCGAAATAAGGATTGAAGTTTCATAGTTTTTCTGTTAACGTGTGAATAATACCGGGTTGAATTTTTATAGTGCTCTTTCTTCCGTCCGGGGCGGTTCGCGGAAGCGTTTTCAATAACGTGGTTACAGGATCAAATATCCCCAATTAATGGCAGGATGCTTTGTGCCGGGGTACGTCAATTCTACTACAGGAATTCTTAATAACCTGAGAATCAATTACGCTTAAATACGCCTGGCCTACTTCACCGGGATTTATTATATTTTTATTCAAACGTTATGAAAAATGAAAAGCCTGTTGTTTGTGCTGCCCATGCTCTGGGCATC
>CBFHAF010000507.1:0-4162 GCA_965653435.1 uncultured Chitinophaga sp. | reverse complement strand
CGCAGCTGGGCCGCATCGAGAAAAGCCTGGCCTGGGACAAGGACGTGGAAGAAGCCGTGGCACTGCTCGGCGACCCCGCCAGGTACCAGCAATTGCTGGGTAAGAACAATTGATCCTGACCTTCACTATATTGAAATAACAATTTAACTATGCGATAAACATTGCATGGTTAAATTGTTTTTCGTTTTTTTACGGTTCTACTCAACATCATCGTATGAAAGCAATCCTTTATGCTACCGCCTTTTCCCTGACGGCGCTGGCCGCATGTTCCGGCCCGAAAGCCGTTACCGGCACGCCACAGGCAGATATCAACGTGCTGTGTTATAACATCCATCACGCCAACCCGCCTTCCACCAAAGACAAAATAGACATGCCGGCCATCGCCAAAGTGATAGCGGATGCCAGGCCCGATATTGTTGCTTTGCAGGAAGTGGACGTGCATACGGACCGTTCCGGGAAAACGCTGCACCAGGCCGAAGAGCTGGCCAGGCTGAGCGGCATGCGATCATTCTTTGCAAAAGGGATCGATTACGGCGGCGGTGAATATGGTGTGGCCATCCTGAGCCGTTACCCTATCCTGGAAACGAACCGTTACCCGCTCACAACCGTTGCCGGCACCAACGGCGAGCCCCGTGTGCTGGCCACCGCGTTGCTGCAGCTGCCGGGAAACCGCAAAGTACTGATGGCATGCACCCACCTGGACGCACAGCGCGGCGATACCAACCGCCAGGTGCAGATCAGGGAAGTAATGGACATCCTGGGCAAACAGCCATACCCTGTGATCATTGCAGGAGATCTGAACGCGCCGGAAAACAGTAGTGTAATTAACACACTTGATCAGCATTTTTCCCGCAGCTGTACCGGTTGCGGGTTTACCATTCCCGTCGAAGATCCGCGCCGCTGCATAGATTTCGTGGCTTTTACCCCGGGTAAGTTCGAGACGGTGAGCCATACCGTGATCCAGGAAAAATACGCATCAGACCATTTACCGGTGAATGCGGTATTACGTCTCAAATAAGCGCGACGATTGGTTTTGCTGAAATTAATCGTTAAATTAAAGGTTCGACGAAACCCATGTTCATCATCATATAAAAAGCTAACAGCACATGAGTAATCAATCCAATGGCAACTCCCGCCGCGGTTTTATCACCAAATTTGCAAAAGGGGTTGTAGGCGCGTCCCTGCTGCCGAACATTATTACGGCAGCAGACAGGAAACGCAGCCTGGAACAGCTTTCCAGGCAGAAAGATCATTATAGCGCTAACGATAATATCCAGATCGCGCTGATAGGCGCCGGCGGCATGGGCAATGCCGATGCGGATACAGCCATCACCGTGCCCGGTGTGAAGCTGATCGCGGCCTGCGACCTGTACGACGGGCGCCTGGCGGATGCGAAAAAGAAATACGGCAGCGACATCTTCACCACGCGCGACTACAAGGAAATACTCGCCCGTAAAGACATAGACGCGGTGATCATCGCCACGCCGGACAGCTGGCATAAAGATATTTCCGTGGCGGCAATGAACGCCGGCAAAAGCGTGTACTGCGAAAAACCGATGGTGCACGACGTTACCGAAGGCCATGCTGTAGTGGAAGCACAGAACAAAAACAAAGTCATATACGAAGTAGGCAGCCAGGGCGTAAGCTCCCTCGGCAACGAAAAAGCGCGCCAGCTGTTGAAAGACGGGGCCATTGGCCAGCTGAACTACGCGGAAGGTTTCTGGGCCCGCATGTCTCCCTTCGGCGCATGGCAATACCCTATCCCCGCAGACGCATCACCTTCAACTGTAGGCTGGGATGCATTCCTGGCCAACAACACCAAACGCGCCTGGGACCCGCTGCGTTTCTTCCGCTGGAGGAATTACAAAGATTACGGCACCGGCGTTTCCGGCGACCTCTTCGTGCACCTCTTTTCCAGCCTTCATCTCGTAACCGGTTCCATCGGCCCTGAAAAGATCATGGCCACCGGCGGCCTGCGTTACTGGAAAGATGGCCGCGAAGTGCCCGATGTAATGCTGGGTATGTTCGACTATCCGCAGACCGACATTCACCCCGCATTCAACCTTTCCCTGCGTGTGAACTTTGTGGACGGCACGGGCGGCACCAACTACCTGCGTATGGTGGGCAGCGAAGGCTCCATGACCGTGGAGTGGGACAAAGTGACCCTCTACCGCAACAAGGCGTACGCCGCTACAGACGATCCGCTGCTGCAAACCAAAAAAGCGCAGGATTCCGGCAAACAATATGTATACGAAAGAGCGGACATGCTGCCGCCCGACAAGCTGGAATACGTGGCCGATAAAGGTTACAAAGGCGCCCACTTCGATCACTTTTATAACCTGTTCAACGCCATGCGCACGAAAGGCAAAGTGAGCGAAGACGCACTGTTCGGCTTCCGCGCAGCCGCGCCTGCGTTGCTTTGCAACGACAGCTATTTCCAGAACAAGATCATGTACTGGGATCCGAAGAGCCTGAAAACCGTAAACAAGTAAATACAGTTAGTATGAAACCGGGCGTCACGCGAGGTTTCATTCGAGCTTTTTTTCAAAAAAAAATTGTACTGATGAAAAAATTAGTATTACCTGCGTTTGCAGCGGCTTCCCTTGTACTCGCGTCCTGCGGCGGCGGGGCCACCAAAGAGGAGAAGAAAGATTCGGTGGCCATCGGCAGCGAGAACAAAACAGCTACCGAACCGCAGGCCAATGTGCTGACCGCCGAAGAACAGGCGGCCGGCTGGAAGCTCCTGTTCAATGGTTCAAACCTGGACGGATGGCGGATCTACAAGAACAAACCTTCCAACACCTGGGGCGTGGCAGACGGTACATTACACTGCACCGGCAGCACCACCGATAAAAGCGACATGCGCGGCGACCTGATCACGAACGACCAGTACGAGAACTTTGAGCTGGAAACAGACTGGAAGCTGGCGCCCCAGGGCAACAGCGGTATCCTTTACCTCGTTACCGAGGAGTTTGAGGCGCCTTACATGAGCGGCCCCGAATACCAGCTCATAGACGATGAGAACTTTCCTGAGAAGCTTGAAGACTGGCAGAAATCCGGCGCCAACTACGCCATGAACCCGCCTTCGAAGCTGGCTGCAAAGCCTATCGGCGAGTGGAACCATACCCGTATCGTAGTGAACAAAGGGCACGTTGAGCATTGGCTGAACGGCGAGAAAGTGGTGGACACGCAGATGTGGACACCGGAGTGGGAAAAGGCCAAGGCGACCGGCAAATGGAAAGATTACAAAGGTTACGGCACAGCGAAGAAAGGCCATATCTGCGTGCAGGATCACGGCAGCGAGATATGGTTCAGGAACATGAAGATCAAATCCCTGTAAGGGAAAGAAATAAGGCCATAAAAAAAGGGCGTGCAGTTATTCTGCGCGCCCTTTTTATTTTTTGCCTGTAAGGCTGTTTAGAACCTTTTGCTAACGGCGTCCCAGTTTACCACGTTCCAGAAGGCGGCGAGGTATTCCGCGCGGCGGTTCTGGTACTTGAGGTAGTAGGCGTGTTCCCACACGTCCACACCCAGGATGGGAGTGCCTTTCACTTCAGCAACGTCCATCAGGGGATTGTCCTGGTTGGGGGTTGAAGTGATCTCCAGTTTGCCGTCTTTCACGATCAGCCAGGCCCAGCCTGAACCGAAGCGGGAAACGCCGGCTGCGTTGAATTTTTCTTTGAACGCATCAAAAGAACCGAAGGTGCTGTTGATGGCATCTGCCAGTTTACCGGAGGGAGTGCCGCCGGCATTGGGGCCCAGGCTGGTCCAGAAGAAGGAGTGGTTCCAGTGGCCGCCGCCGTTGTTGCGCACCGCGGGGCTGATAGCGCCGGCTTTTGCAACCAGCTCTTCCAGGGATTTATTCTCGTTCTCGGTGCCGGCAATGGCCTTGTTCAGATTGTCTACATAAGCCTGGTGATGCTTGCCGTGGTGAATTTCCATTGTCAGCTTATCGAAGTGCGGTTCAAGCGCATCGGAAGCATACGGCAATGCAGGAAGTGTGAAAGCCATAATCCAATTTTTATGGGTTTAAGAATCGTATTTCAGTTAGAGCACCAAATTTACTGCCTAATGCGTGAATTGTCAAACCCTTTCTCCGGCAGTTCCGCGAACCCTTTGCCCATCGCGTTCATTGCGTCTTCCACCTTGTCATAACATCCGC
>CBFHAF010000506.1:0-4176 GCA_965653435.1 uncultured Chitinophaga sp. | reverse complement strand
AACGCCGAGATAACGCACTTTCCCTTCTTTGATCAGGTCGGCGACCGTGCCGATCACATCTTCCGCCGGCACGCTGTTATCGAGCCTGCAGGGCTGGTAAAGATCGATAGTGTCTATACCGAGGCGAACCAGTGAATAATTGATAAAGTTCCTGATGGAATCGGGCCGCAGGTCCAGCCCAAGAAACCGGCCACCATACACGAGCCCGCCGAACTTGACGCTGATGAACGCATCGTCCCTTCTGCCTTTGATGGCTTTGCCCACCAGCAGCTCATTGTGCCCGCTGCCGTAAAAATCACCGGTATTCAGGAAGTTGATGCCATTGTCCAGCGCCGCCTGTATGGTGGCGATGCTTTCATTTTCATCTCTCATTTCACCTCCCCATACCGGCGACATGCGCATGCAGCCTAATCCGAGCTTAGACACCATCGGTCCGTTCTTACCTAAAGCTATCTTTGTTATTGTTGTCATTGTTGCTGTTTTTTTTATTGATTAACAGCACAAAGGTCAGCTTATGCGCCCTATGTCAGCTTTCCTCCACGGTTCAATTTACTTGCCTGGACGGCCCAGCTGCCTGAAGGGTCGCAAACTGCCCCTTAATTGTCGTATCCGGCCACTGTCCGGATCTGAACTTATTGCCATCTTTGTTATGCCGGAGCTGATCAGCAAAACAACCGGCATAAAAAGAAGTGGAGCAGCAACCACTCAAAAAACGGGCGGAACCGAAAAGCCAGAAGAGTAGGAGCAAAAAATGTATCTTATGTCAAATAATGCTGTTTCGCTGCACAGAGTTCTGAAGGCATCCCCGGAAAAAATATACCGGGCATTTACAGAAGCCTCCGCTATCGCTTCATGGTTGCCTCCTTACGGATTTACCTGCACTGTCCATGAAATGAACGCGTCCGTAGGCGGTTCTTTCAAAATGTCGTTCCAGAACTTCACAACCGGTAATAGCCATTCATTCGGCGGCACTTACCAGGAGCTTAAGCCTAACGAGTTCCTGAAATACACCGATAAGTTCGACGATCCCAACCTGCCGGGAGAAATAATCACCTCCGTGCAGCTCAGGAAGAACATCGCGGGTACGGAAATAAAAATTGAACAGACAGGGATCCCTGCCGCCATACCCGCGGAAATGTGCTACCTGGGCTGGCAGGAATCACTTGAAAAGCTGGCAAAGCTGGTAGAGCCCGAGATACCGGACGCCTGATATTGATCCCGATGGTGGATATACAAAATGCAAAAGCCGCATGGATCGTTAGATCTGTGCGGCTTTATGGTTTGCTGAACCTTCTATGATCCCGCTGCGCCCGCAGTGACGGGTTTCCTTAAAAAAGTATTTGGATGCCCGGGGAATGTTTTTTATACTTGTGAAACGGGTACGTACACGTATTTTACCGTTTTTACCACGTTACAGTCTGTTTAAAGTCAACCAAATCCCCTGTATCTGCAGCATGCTGCGGTATAATATACAATTAGGCACATATGAAAAAATGGATAGCTGCTTTGGTATTGGTTCCTGTATGTATGGCACAATCGCCAGCTATGGCGCAGCAGAAGGCTGCCGTGAAACCTTCCGTGAATACGCCGGAGGAGCTGGCACGGCTCGATGCTTATGAGGCGCAGCTGGAAAAATACCTTGTCCATTATGTCTCGGACGAATACGACGAACGCGCCCGGAAACTCTGGAACCGCGATTACAGCAGCCCCGCCGCGCTCGAACGCTCCGTGGAGCCTAACAGGCGCGCATGGGAGGCGGTGATCAGCCCCCCGCGCCTTACCAAATCCGCCCCGCTGGAAAAACGCCCGCACCAGATCGACGAGGTGAAGGCCGAGTGGATCGTACAGCCGCTGGGCATTATATCCGCCGAGGCCGTGCTGGCCTTTCCGAAAGGCGCCAGCGCCAAACGGCCTGTGCCGCTGATCATCGTGCAGCATGGCAACGGCAGCTCGCCCGAAACACCCTTCCGCGAAGGCGGTTATCACGCCTATGCCAAAGCCCTGCTGAAAGCGGGATACGCGGTGCTGTGCCCTCTCAACCTGCGTTCCACTGAAAGAAGGAATAATATCGAGCACCTCTGCCGCCTCGCAGGCACCAGCCTGCCGGGCATCGAGCTCGTACGCCTCCAGCATCTGCTGGACAATGTGCTGGCGGACCCTCGGATAGACGCCGGGAAAACAGGCATGTGGGGCGTGTCTCTCGGCGGTATGGCCACCATGTTCTTCATGCCGCTGGAGCCGCGCATCAAAGCAGGCATCGTATCGGCCTGGTATAACCACCGCATCAATAAAATGGCAGTGAAAGACGAACGCTACAGCAGCTTCCAGCAAGGCAACGAAAACTACGCCTTTATGAAAGGCTGGCTCACCGGCTATTCGGATCACGACGTGGTGTCGCTCATTGCGCCCCGGCCGCTGATGATACAGCATGGTAAAAAAGACAACATCGCTTACTGGCCACAGGTAGAGGAGGAGTTCAAAAAAGGCCGCGGGCATTTCGAGCGCCTGCAGATGGCCGACCGCATGGAACTGACGCTGCACGAGGGCGGCCATGAGGCCATAGTGGAACCGGGCATCCGTTTCTTCAACAAATGGTTGAAAGAGAAAAAATGAACGAACCGCACTGCATGGATATTCCGGAGCTTCAACAACAGGTTGCCATTTACAGGAATGAGAACGCCTACAAGCGGCTGTTCCTCCATTTCTATAAAGGCCTCATCCGCTTCGCGGATACGTATGTGCGGCAACGTGAGGTTGCGGAAGAGATCGTGTCTGACGTAATGTTGAAAATATGGACCATGCAGGAAGCACTTGCCGGCGTCCGCAACCTGAAAGTATATCTTTTCAAAGCCGTGCGCAACGGGGCCGTCAACCACCTGCTCAAAAACCGGCATTATACCACCTGGGATATCGACCAGCTAGCCCCGGAAGCCTTCGTATCCGCCGGTACGCCCGAAGATGAGACCATCCACCGCGAGCTGGCCGGCCGCTTTGCCGAGGCGGTAAGCCAGCTGCCGCCGAAGTGCCAGATGGTGTACAAGCTCATCCGTGAAAATAGTTTCAGCTACCGCGAGGTGGCGGCCATTCTTGACATCTCCGAAAACACGGTAGACCGCCACCTGAGCATCGCCATGCAGCGCCTCGGCGCCGTGCTGCAAACCTACCGCCATACCAGCGGCTAAGTTTTCCCAAAAAAAAGTTTGAAACCCATTGGGGAGTTTTCCCCGCCGCCTTGTCTTACTCTTAACCGCCCTTGCTATTTTATGAAGGAAGAACGTTTTTATCACCTGGTGAGGCGCAGCCTCTCCGGTGCAGCCACGGCTGAAGAAGCAGCCGAGCTGCAGCAGCTGATCGGCGCCGATGAGCAGCTGGCGATACTGTACCGGCAGCTGTTCCCGGGCGGGGAGGAAGAGCATGACGAAGATTCGGAAGCCCTGCTGGCTTATTCAGCCCACTATGCGCGGATGCAGATCGCCGGCCTGTTCGACCCCGCGGCAGAATCTCCGCGCCCGCGCCGTATAAACAGGTACATGCTGCCCGCCGCCGCCTGCCTGCTGGTAATGGCGCTGGCCGGGGCCTGGTGGTTCGGCATGCGGGGCCATTCGCCCGCCGGCCGGGAAATCAGCACGCAGAAAGGCTCGCGCTCCCACGTGGTGTTGCCCGACGGCTCGGAAGTATGGCTCAACTCCAACAGTTCCATTACTTACAAAGGTGATTTTAACCGCAGCAGCCGCGAGCTGACCCTTACCGGCGAGGCGTATTTCAAAGTGGCGAAGAATGCGGACAAGCCCTTTATCATTCAGGCTGGCGGCCTCCAGGTAAAAGTGCTGGGCACCGCTTTTAATATCCGTTCCTACACAGACGAGCCGAATATCGAGACCACGCTTGAAAGCGGCGCCGTGGAAATCACGCTGAACGACCAGCCCGGGAATACCATCCAGCTGAAGCCGGGCCAGAAGCTGCGGGTAGACAACAGCCTGCGCACCGCTTACGGGAACGACAGCATCCCGGGCGCTGATGCGGGCGCTCCTATGCTGCTGCTGAGTAAAATGAAAGTGGATACAGCGGGCAACGTTATGGCAGACGCCGCGTGGAAAGAAGGGAAGCTGGTGTTCGACGGCGATGATTTTGAACGGGTGGCTTCCAAGATCGGGAAATGGTATAATGTAACGGTAG
>CBFHAF010000505.1:0-4182 GCA_965653435.1 uncultured Chitinophaga sp. | reverse complement strand
TATTGTTTCATATTCCTTTTTCAAAGCCATTGCGGTAATCCAGGGAAATCTCCGGTTAAAGTGATGTTTGTCTGAAAAATACGTTATCGCATGGGAATTGTACATTTATTTAGCGTAATCCAGCTAATTCTCCCCCCTGAACCCGCTCGGCGACTTCCCCGTCTTCGACTTAAAAAGCTTGGCAAAATGAGATGGATGCTCAAATCCCAGTTCATAGGCTATTTCGCTGATCGATTTTTCCGTACTCCACAATAGCGATTTAGCCTTTTCCACGAGCTCAAGATGAATATGTTCCTGTGTTGTTTTGCCGGTGAATTTCTGCAGGAGGTCGGACAGGTAACCTGCCGAAAGGTTGAGCCGGGATGCGAAATAGGAGACAGGGGGCAGCCCGGCTTCGATTAAGGTTGATTGATTGAAATATTCTTTTACCAGCCTTTCAAACCGTTGTATGACGTCTGCATTGACCCTGGACCGCGTATAGAACTGCCGGTCATAAAAGCGGTTGCAATAGTTCAGCAGCAGCTCGATGTTGCTGATGATCACGCTTTGCGTGTGTTTGTCGATGTGCTGGTTGTATTCCCGTTCGATATTATCGATGCAGTCCTTTAAAATCCGCTTTTCTTCTTCCGATACGTGCAAGGCTTCATTGATCTCGTACTGGAAAAAGGAATAGGTATGCATTTTGGCGCCGAGGCCGGAGCCGTGCAGCAGATCGGGATGAATAAACAATGCCCATCCTTCGTCCACCTTTACGTCGGGGCCGGTACCGATCACCTGCCAGGGCGCGGTGAACAGCAGGGAGCCTTCTTTAAAATCATACTGGCTTTTGCCGTAGTGCAGCATGCCTTCGAACCGTTTGCTGGAGATCGTATAAAATCCGAACCGGTAAAGGGCATCATCTTTTGGGCGGCAGGCATAAAAATCAGTATGGTCGATTACACTGATCAGCGGATGCCGCGGCCGGGGATACTGTACCAGGTCGTGCAGGTCGCTGATAGACCCGAGGTCGATATAAGAGGGTGTTGTTCTTTTCATGGATGCTGTAAAATTAACGAAAATGGGAAACCTGCCCTGCAGATTGTATTTCATGCAGGGCAGGCTTAACCTACACACCGGTTTGGGCCGATATCATGGCCTTGAATGCTGCATCTTCCATTTGCTGCCTTGCCTTCAGCAGCTCAACCGAATCCTGGCCTACGGGGTAGCGCAGCTCCGCCGTACCGTCTGTGGCAGCGCGGTAGATAGCCTCCGCTACCTCGCGGATGTTTTCAGACATCGGCCACTGGTCCAGCTTGTCCACAAACTGATCAAAACGCTCCTGGTAATCGCTTATGCCGCCGGTGCCGAAGTAGTTCATGGAGCGGCCGGCGAAATCCGTTTTGTAACCACCCGGTTCTACCAGCTTTAAACGGATACCCAGCGGGTTCAGCTCGTACTGCAATGATTCCGTCAGCCCCTCCACGGCAAACTTCGTGGCATGATAGAGCGTGGAAAACGGGAAGGTAAGCCTGCCGCCCATGGAAGAAACATTGATGATAACGCCTGCCCTGCGCGCCCGCATCAGCGGTAATACCGCCTTTGTTACTTCTATGAGCCCGAACACGTTGACCTCGAACTGCTGCCGGATCGCTTCATCCGGCGCTACTTCCAGCGCACCCGCGGTGCCGAAGCCGGCATTATTGACCAGCACGTCGATCTGCCCGAATCGTTTGGTTGCCGCTGCTACTGCGGATTTGATGCTTTCTTTGTCCGTTACGTCGAGGCGGGTGACAAGTACGTTGTTTAATGCCGGAAACATCGTTGTTTCAGCGGAACGAACGGTAGCTACAACGTTCCAGCCTTTTTCATGGAAAAACTCTACGGCGGCTTTCCCAAAACCTGAGGATGCGCCTGTTATCAATACTGTCTGTTTCATGTTGATTTGTATGAATTGTTCCATACAAAGGTCCGGAGGGGCACCGGGCCTGCCTTATACATTTCCGGGCAAGACTTATACAAATCCCGGCAGGGGAAAAATACCTGTTAATTTTCCGGTTGGCTGTAATACCCTGCCCTTGCTACCTTTACGTCATAAATAAACTGCCATGCAACTTTCTATAGACGTTATGTACCATGCGATAGTCCGGAAAGATACCTCCTTTGAAGGGATATTCTTTACCGCGGTAAAAACCACCGGTATATTTTGCCGTCCCTCCTGCAGGGCCAGGAAACCCAAGAAGGAGAACGTGGAGTTTTTCAGCACCGTGCGGGAGGCGATCACAAAGGGTTACCGCCCCTGCAAGGTTTGCAATCCCATGGAAAACCTCCACGAAACGCCGCCACGGATAAAACAGCTACTGGAGGATCTGAATAACGATCCTTCTTTGAAGATAAAAGACGGAGACCTCAGGCAAAGGCAGCTGGAGCCGAATGCCATCCGGCGTTGGTTCCTCAGGAACTATGGGATCACATTTCACGCATATCAACGGATGCATCGCATTAATACTGCCTTTAAAAAGATCCGGGAAGGGCATACTGTAACAGATGCCGCTTTTGATACGGGATATGATTCGCTCAGCGGTTTCGGGGACTCATTCAGGGCAGTTTTTGGTTTCCCGCCCAGGGACAGTAAGATCAATAGGATAATAGACCTGAAAAGGCTGGAAACGCCGTTGGGGACGATGTACGCCTGTGCAGTGCAGGAAGGTGTCTGCCTCCTGGAATTTACCGACAGAAGAATGCTTGAAACGGAGTTTAAAGACCTGGCAAGGAGATTTAACGCAACCATTGTTCAGGGCCATAACAAGCATTTTACCTTGCTGGAAGAACAGCTGCACAGGTATTTCGAGGGTACGTTAAAACAGTTTACCGTTCCCTTATGCGCCCCGGGCTCTGAATTCCAGCAAAAGGCATGGTTCGCCCTGCAGCAGATCCCGTACGGGGAAACGAGAAGCTATAAACAACAGGCTGAAAATATCGGCCAGCCGGAGGCGGTAAGGGCAATTGCGAATGCGAACGGGATGAACAAGATAGCTATCATCATTCCATGCCATCGTGTAATAGGCGCTAATGGGGATCTTTCCGGTTATGGCGGCGGGATCTGGCGGAAGAAGAAATTGCTGGATATGGAAAAAGCGAACCGATGACCGCAAAAAAATACCTCACCGAACGGTGAAGTATTTTTTGGGTAAAATGGTATATGCATTCGTGTTATTTCGCCAGCAATTCGTCCAGGTTGTCCGCAGCCATTGAAATGCCTTGCTCGAAGCCCATTTCAACGATCTTTTGCAGGTCTGCTTCGCTGGGGAATGTAATGTGAGTGGTTACTTTGGTGCCGGTATCCGTTTTGGAGAACTCAATCCTCCAATCCATTTGCGGCATGCCCGGCGCCGGGTTGCCTTGTTCGTCGCAAAACATGTCCTGGCAGGTAAAGAACTCAGGTGCATTGATCTGGTTATAAATAACCTTCGCCCAGTGCCTTTCTCCTTCAGGCCCTACCATGGCATATAACCAGGTGCCGCCTTCTTTGAAGTCCATGGATTTTGTTTCTGATTTCCATGGCCGGGGTGCCCACCACTGATCAAGCATTTCGCTGGTGGTATATGCTTTCCATACCGTTTTGGGCTCGGCGTCGAACTCCCTGGTAAGCATCAACTTCTTGTTGGATGCATCTTTCGTGATCTGCGTTTGATGTTTGGTGATCATTTTTTACCTTTTTTTAAGTTATTCAATAAGTTGTCTAACTGGTTAAATTTGTCATCCCACATATCCCTGAATTGCTCCAGCCAGGTGTCTACTTCTTTCATTTTTTTTGCATTGAAATGGTAATAAATTTCCCTGCCTGCCTGTTCCTGCTTTACGATATGGCATTCCGCCAATATCTTGATATGCTTGGACACGGCCTGCCGGCTTGTGTTAAAATACTCCGCCAGCGCATTCGGCGTCATGGCCTGTGCAGCCAGCAGGCCGATGATAGCCCGCCTGGTAGGATCGGCTATCGCCTGGAAAACATCTCTTCTTACTTCCATGGTACAATGTGCTACTATATGGTTGCAAATATAATGGCAACTATTTGGTTGCGCAAATTTTTCTTCTGTTTTTTTTTGATAAAATAATTTCCGAGCGGTAGAAATGCCAGTTCCGGGAGGTTTTCACGGGAGAATATTTGCAGCAAAAAAAAGGCCGGCTTTCAAAAGCCGGCCG
>CBFHAF010000504.1:0-4197 GCA_965653435.1 uncultured Chitinophaga sp. | reverse complement strand
TGCTAATATAATCAATTTGCGTATCTAAAATCTTATTTTTGCCGCATATGGAAAAACTGATCATCAACACCAATAACGCCCCGGCGCCTATCGGGCCTTACAACCAGGCCGTGAAAGCCGGCAACATGCTGTTCATTTCAGGCCAGATAGCCCTGAACCCTGAAACCGGGCAGCTGGAAAAGGATGATATCATCAGCGAAACACACCGCGTGATGCAGAACCTGCGGAACATTCTCACGGAAGCCGGCATGGACTTCTCTGACGTGATCAAGAGCACTATTTTCATCACGGACATGAATGATTTTTCGCAGATCAACGAAGTGTACGGCAAATACTTCTCCGGCTACTTCCCCACCCGCGAAACCGTGCAGGTAGCGGGATTGCCGAAAGGCGTGAATGTTGAGATTTCCATGATCGCTATCAAATAGAACGTATGGACATTCTCGTAACAGGCGAAGCGCCGCGCTGGGAGGAGTTCCGCGCAGCCCGCAGCACAGAAGGCCATAACTGCACCTGGGAGCCCGAACTGCAGCTTATCCGCAGTGAAACGGACCTGGTGATAGACCTTTCGCTGGACGAGCGGCCTGAGAACCTTATGCTTTACGCGATGAAACCGGAAGTACCCGTACTGGGCTGCCTTGTGAAACTTTCGCCTCAGGTCTGGGCCCAGTACACGCACATATACGCGGTAAACTGGCTGCCCGGCTTTATGGGGATGAACCTGCTGGAGACAGCACTTTCCGCCACCGGCAATGCTGCAAAGTTCGATGCGCTGATGAAAGAGCTGGGATGGGATTACCAGCTGGTGAAGGCCGCAACAGGCATGGTAACGCCGAGAGTAATATCCATGATCATCAACGAAGCTTATTTTACCGCGGAGGAAGGCACGGCCTCGCGGGAAGACATTGATACTTCCATGAAACTGGGCACCAATTATCCATACGGCCCTTTTGAATGGAGCAAAAAGATAGGCCTGCGCAACGTGTACGAAATACTGCAGGCCGTTTACCAGGAAACCGGCAACGAACGTTACCAACCCAGCCCGCTGCTGCGGGAAGAATACGAAACGCTGCCGTTCTAAAAAGATTTATAGTTTGGCACTCATCTTACATATCGACACAGCCACCGCGCTGGGCTCCGTATGCCTTTCGAAGGACGGGGAGGAGCTTGAGACCCTGCACAATGCGGACCAGAAGGACCATGCCGCAACGGTCGGCCTTTTTATCCAGCGCCTGCTCGCCGGCCACGGCGTCGGGCACGAAGAACTGGACGCGATTGCTGTGAGCGCCGGCCCGGGCTCGTATACCGGCTTGCGCGTGGGCGCGGCCACCGTGAAAGGACTGTGTTATGCCTGGAAAAAACCGCTGATCGCCGTTTCCACTTTACAAATGATGGCCTCCGGCCTGCATAACGAATACCCGCAGGACGCCTGGTATGTTCCCATGATCGATGCGCGCCGGATGGAGGTGTTCACCGCCGTGTATAACGACGCCTTGCAGGCCGAAATACCCCCGCAGGCGATGGTGCTTTCACCGGATGCATTCGGGGCCTTCCTGGGGCAGAAAACGACATATTTTTTCGGTGACGGTGCCCCGAAATGGCATGAATTGTTAGGATCGCCTACCAATGCCGTATTTCCCTCATATCAGATTTCCGCCGCACATATGATACCTTTGGCCGATAAAGCCTTTGCCAGTAAGGATTTCCAGGATGTTGCCTACTTCGCTCCACACTATCTCAAAGCCTTCTTCCAGCCCGGGAAACAATAACATCCTCCATTTTTTTAGCAGATTTTTAGCATTTCGCCGCATCATATTACGCATTGAAACGCGTTATAATCTGAGAACGGCAGGATGGACAGTAAAACGCGCCCGGAAGTGTCATGTGAATGTCAAATTGTGGAAAAAAGGGGCATATTCCGATTTATATATTAAAAAAGAAGGTATAGAAATTTTTTTTATTGTGACAGATATTATAATTTTGTGTAATCAATATCCGTGATTGTTGTCTAATAGTCGCGTTTTACTGTCCGTTGATCCCTGTCATTTCATTTATTTTTAAAACTATTTTGCGATGGAAAAACAATTATTAACTACCTCTTCTAATACTCTTATTATTTCTAGAGGTAACAATGAAAAAGATCAGATCAAATTGGATTACATTGCCGTTAAAAAGGCCGCGATGGTGTTGAGAGCGATCAACCACAAACTGCGCCAGCAAATGATCAAGCTGCTGGAGGACCATAAGCGCATGACTGTAACGGAGATCTATGTGAAGCTGCGTTTGGAACAGTCTGTAGCAAGCCAGCACCTGGCCATCCTGAGGCGCGCGGGCATCGTGATCACCGAGAGGGACGGCAAGTTTATCCACTATACCATCAACAAGCAGCGTATTGCAGAAGTAGCTAAGTTTGTCGAAGAGCTGGTGGGATAATCCATCTACAACCCTGATCCAAAAGTGGCCGGAAGAGCGGCCCTGCACCATACTGAAACCGACTGTCTTCTCCTCCGGGGAAGACAGTCTTTTTTTATGCCCTTTTATCCCCCTTACCCTACCGGGTAACAGTTTGACCCGGCCCTGACATCCGTCATCGGCCGTTGAACAACTTCTTCGTATTTTTGCCAAAATCAAAAACCATTATGTTCATTAAGCAGTTGTATACAGGTTGCTTATCGGAAGCAGCATATTACATAGAGTCCGAAGGGGAAGCCGCTATCATAGACCCGCTGAGGGACATTGAGCCATACCTTGAGCTTGCACATGAGAGGAACGCATCCATCAAATATATTTTCGAAACACATTTTCACGCGGATTTCGTTTCCGGCCACCTGGACCTTGCGGCTGCCACCAAGGCCCCCATCGTTTATGGTCCTGAGACCGTGACCAGCTTCCCCGTGCATATTGCGAAAGACGGCGAAGATTTTAAAATAGGGAAGGTGACGGTAAAAGCCCTTCACACACCGGGGCACACCATGGAATCCACCTGCTACCTGCTGCTGGACGAAAAGTGCGAGCCTAACGCGATCTTCACCGGCGACACTTTATTTGTCGGCGATGTGGGCCGGCCGGACCTGTTCAGCGGGAACCTCAGCAAGGAAGAGCTTGCAGGCCACCTGTTCGAGTCACTGAAGAATAAGATCAAGACCCTGCCCGATCACGTAACGGTATATCCCGCGCATGGCCCGGGCTCCGCATGCGGCAAAAATCTTGGCCCTAACACCTACAGCACCATCGGCGATGAAAAGCGCAGCAATTATGCGCTGCTGGCGGAAGATAAAGCGGATTTCATCAGGCAGGTGACAGAAGGGCTGGCTGCGCCTCCGCAGTATTTTCCCATCAATGCGCAGATCAACAAGGAGGGCTACGACGCGATGAACACCATCATGGAAAGAAGCCTGAAACCTTTGTCTATAAAAGATTTCAAAGAGAAGGTGGCTGCCGGCGCGATGATACTGGACACGCGTAATGCGAATGTTTTCACGGAAGGGTTTGTGCCCGGATCTATCAGCATCGGCCTTGAAGGCCGCTTCGCGGAATGGGCCGGAAGCCTGCTTCCTTTTAACCAGCCGATGCTGCTGGTTACAGCGGCCGGGCAGGAAGAAGAAACGATCGTAAGGCTGGCCCGTGTTGGTTTCGATAAAGTGGAAGGTTACCTGGAAGGCGGTTTCGAGGCATGGCTGGCCGCCGGTGAAAAGATCGATATGATCATCTCCGTGGATCCTGATGAGCTGGCGATGGATATTCCCCACGATCCGAACCTGGTGGTGGTGGATGTGCGTAAGCCTGCAGAGTATGCTGACGGGCACATCAAAAGCGCCATCAACCTTACCCTCAGTGAAATAACCGATCCGGGCGCCCTTGCAGACCTGGACGATCACCTGAACCTTTACGTTCACTGCCAGGGAGGTTACCGCAGCGTAATAGCCTGTTCTATCATGAAACGCGAAGGCATTCACAACCTCCGCAATGTGAACGGCGGTTACAGCAAAATGAAAGACCAGGAGGGGCTGACGACCGTCCAGGAAAAGAACATTCTGAATTAAGGCTTTTCTAACCGATACCGAACGCCGGAGGCATTGCTTCCGGCGTTTTTTATTTCTGTGCGGCGTCAAATGTTAATCGTTTCAACTTTCGCATACAAGCTCGCTGGCTGCGGTTATGCCGCTGCCCTTGCCAAAGTTTGTCATACTTCGTTAT